>JAQXZM010000076.1 GCA_029227215.1 Bifidobacteriaceae bacterium
CAGTTCTTCGACCGCGCCGAGGTCAAGGACGCGCTCGCATACCTGCGGCTCATCGCACTGGGCGACGACCTTTCGTTCGAAAGGGTGGTGAACCGGCCCAAGCGCAACATGGGACGCAAGCGCATGGCGTTCCTTCACGAGTGGGCGGACCAGCACGGGTGCACGCTGCTCCACGCACTGCGGCAGACCATCGACTCCGCGCAGTTCAAAGGCACCAAGGCGCGCCCGTTCCTGGGCATGGTGGACCGCATGGCGCACGAATACGCGCGCCGCCCGGTGAGCGAAGCGCTCTCCGCGGTGTTGGACGCGAGCGGCTACGAAGACATGCTGCGCACCGAAGGCAGCCAGGAGCGTCTCGACGACATAGCCGAGCTCAAGCAATCCGCCTACGAATGGGAAGTGGACTGCGGCGAGGAGACGTCGATACCCGATTACCTGTCGCACGTGGCGCTGCTCACGAACCAGGACGCGATAGGCAAGGGCGACAAGGTGCGGCTCATGACCGTGCATGCCGCCAAGGGCCTCGAATTCCCGGTGGTGTTCCTATGCGGCATGAACGAAGGGGTGTTCCCCAGCCGCAAGACCCGCACGATCGAACGCATGGAGGAGGAGCGCCGCCTGGCGTTCGTGGCGGTCACGCGCGCCGAACGCGAACTGCACCTGTCGGAAGCGGCGGGGTTCAACTCCACCGACGGCTCGGTGCGCTACCCCTCGCGCTTCCTGCTCGACATCGACCCCGCGCTCCTCGAGTTCGAGAACAAGCCCGACGACCGCTTGCTCGCGCAGGCGCGCGCCCACAGCGCCGCCGACGCCCAATGGCTCGCGGGCGCCACACGGCGCTTCTCGACAGGCGACAGGGTGGCGCATCCCGTGTTCGGCGAGGGCACCATCACGTCCGTGGACGAGGACGCCGGCGCATACCTCGTCGCGTTCGACGACATGAGCACGCCCCGCGCCATCTCCTTCCGCATCAAGCTCACGGCGGTGTGAGATGACTGGCGTGGGGAACGCTTCTGGGCGTGCATGGACGGCAGGTGCGTGTGTGGATGTTACATCTGTTGGGGATGGCTGCGTGAGAAGTGCGTGTGCGTCAGGCACAAAGTATCTTCCGCCGCGATTCGTCCAGGAAAATTCTGCTCAGGGTATTGATTTCCCGGCTCGTTTCCTTTACAAAAGAGGCGTGACGAAAGATACAAGGAACAACCATGCCCGCGGCACGGGTGCAAACGGCACAGGAGCAAGCAGTGCGGGTGCAAACGGAGCAGGTGCAAGCAGCGCCGATGCGAATAGCGCAGGCGGAAACAGCGCGGCATCGGTCCGCGCGGGCACAGACATTGCACACGACGCGCTGACGCTGCGCGATGCGAAGACGGGCGAGCAGTATGTGATGGCGGGGACCACGCTCGATGACCGCCATGCGTTCCGTCTCGAAGAGATGGGGCTGCGCCAAGGCACCGCGCTGCAAGTGATCCAGCGCACGAACTTCGGGGGCAGGGTCGTGGCATCGGGCACCCAGCGCATCGCCATCGACGGTGGCACTGCGCGGCGCATCCTCATCGAACCTGCATCGCAGATGGCCGCACCGTATGCGCACGAACGAGGCAACGACCAGAGCAACGACCAACGCGGGGAGGCGTGACATGACGGACGACATGCACCCCATGGACCACTCGCCGCATTCCGCGCAATCCTCGGATTCCACCCGATCAAACTCCTCCCGGCCGGATTCTTCTCGGCCGGATTCTTCTCACTCCAATTCTTCGCACTCGAATTCTTCGCATGGCGGGCATTGCGGGCACGGGCACCATCGTGGCTTCGCCGCACTGTTCGACCGGCATGACTCCACGGTCGACTTCGAGGAGGGCGATGGCGACAATCTCACGCTCGCCTCTCCTGCAGCGCAATCCAGCGCGCACGCGCACATGGGCTCCGCTGCGGAATCCGATTCGAAAGCGGCCGAGCCATGCTGCCAGTGCGCAGGGGACGGCGCTCGCGTCGTGTTCATCGGCAACCCCAACGTCGGCAAGTCCTCGCTGTTCAACGCCATGCTCGGCATGCACGCCAAGGTCATGAACGCCCCGGGCACTACCGTGCTTTTGGAGCATGGCACATACCGCTACGAAGGGCAGGGCTCGCAGGCGGCGGGGCAGGAAACGCAGCCCCAGGAATGGGACTTCACCGACACACCGGGCACCTACTCGCTGCTGCCTATGTCGCCCGACGAAGAGGTGGCGGTGGAAGCCGTCACCGGTGCGAACGGACGCCCCCAGCCCGATCTCATCGTCGCCGCGCTCGACGCGACGAACCTGTCGCGGTCCCTGTATTTCCTCGCACAGGTGCTTGAGCTGGGCAAACCCACGGTCGTCGCGCTCACGATGACGGACCTGGCGCGCAAGCAAAAGTCGCCGGTGGACGCGGCACGGCTCAGCAAGGCCCTTGGCGGCGTGCCGGTCGTCGCGGTGGACGGGCGCGTGGGCTCTGGTTGCGATGCGCTCGCCGATGCCATAGCCGACGGGCTTGTGCACGGCACTCCGATGCCGCACGGCCTCGCCGCGCAGCCCACCGAGGGCGCCACGATGAAGCAGTGGGTGCGCTCGCGCAGCGACGAACGCTTCGAATGGGCCTCGCAGGTGCTCGCCCGGGTCGGAATGGGCGGCAACAGCGGGCTCACCGCATCGGACCGCATCGACCGCGTGCTGCTCCACCCGGTGTGGGGCATCGTCGTGTTCCTCATCGTCATGTTCGCTGTGTTCCAGGCGACCACCACGCTCGCCGGACCCGCGCAGGACTGGTTCGACGTGACTGTGCGCGGCTGGTGCGAGACCGGCATCGACTGGGTCTTCGGGCTGTTCGGCCCGGGCGCCGCCGACGGCTGGTTCCACTCGCTCATCGTCAACGGACTGCTCGATGGCGTCATCACCGTCGCCACGTTCATTCCGCCGATGGGCATCATGTTCATCCTGCTTTCCTTGCTTGAGGACTGCGGGTACCTGGCGCGCGCCGCGTTCGTCATGGACCGCGCGATGCGTGCCCTCGGACTCGACGGCCGGGCGTTCCTGCCCATCGTCGTGGGCTTTGGCTGCAACCTGCCGGGTCTCGCCGCCACCCGCACGTTGCCGGATTCCCGCCAGCGCGTGCTCGTCGGCATGCTCATCCCATTCGCATCCTGCTCCGCCAGGCTCTCCGTGTATTTGGTGCTTGCCTACGCGTTCTTCGAGCACTATGCCGGCCTCGTCGTGTTCCTCATGTATGTGATGTCAATCATCGTGATCCTGCTCGTCGGCCTCGTGCTCAAGCACACGGCGTTCCGCAGCCTCGCGCCCGAGCCGTTCGTCATGAGCCTGCCTCCATACCAGTGCCCGCGCGCCATTGCGCTCCTGCGCACCGTGTGGAGCCGACTGTGGGGCTTCCTCACCGGAGCCAGCTCCATCATCATCTCCATGATTCTCGTGTTGTGGCTGCTCGAAGGCATCCCGCTCGCAGGCGCCGCCGGCAGTTTCGGCAACGTCGAGGACGTGCACGATTCCGCCTATGGCGTGGTCGCAGATGCCGTGGCGCCGGTGTTCAAGCCAGCGGGATTCGGTGACTGGCATGCCTCGGCGGCGCTCATCACCGGCTTCGTGGCGAAGGAGGTCGTGGTCGGCGCCATGAGCCAGTCCTACAGCATCGAGCAATCGGATGACGAGTCCGAAGCCCAGGAGGGCCAGGGCGCGCTTGGCGTCGCCTTGCGCGAGGACTTCGACAAGTCCTCGGGAGGCCATGGCCGGGCGGCGGCGGTCGCATTCCTGTTGTTCGTGCTCGCCTACACGCCCTGCCTCGCCACCGTGGCGGAATTGAGACGCCAGTTCGGGGGCAAGGTGGCGATCGCCACCGTGGGTATCGGGCTCGTGGTCGCCTACGCCTTGGCGGTGATGGCGTTCCAGACGCTCAAATTCGTGTTGTGACGGTACGGGAGATTTGTGTGTGAGCCCGCCGGTGGGTGTGGAGCTGACAGGTTCGAAACCTACAGATGAGTGACCAGCGGGCGACCAACAAGAGGTGAAGTGAAAGGAGAATGACCATGTGGCGAAAGACACGCGGGTCGCGCAGCGCAGCGCCCGCTGGTGCCGTGGCGACGGCATCAACGCAATCCGGGGGCATCGTCGGGCGCATTCTCGGGCAAGCGCGCAACGGGGACCCTCCCGCAGACATCGCCCGCACGGTGGGCATGCCGGTCAGCTTCGTGCGTCAGGTCATCGAATCAGCGGCGGCGGACGGCAGGATCGACATCGCCGATTGGCACGGCACCTGCGCCTCCGGATCCTGCTCGCCCCAGCCGGGCTCGCTGCTGTGCGCCGGATGCCCGTTCCGGCCACGGTGACACTCCGCCCACGGTGACAGCCAGGCCTGGCAGGTCGCGGCCACAGTGACGCGCGGTCACA
>JAQXZM010000077.1 GCA_029227215.1 Bifidobacteriaceae bacterium
AGGTCACGCTCGACTACCTGCGCCTCACCGGCAGGAGCGACGAGCAGATCGCCCTCGTCGAAGCCTACGCCAAGGCCAACAAGCTGTGGGGAGACACCACCGACCCGGCCTACGTGGAGCCCCAGTACTCCGAGTACATGGAGCTCGACCTGGGCACCGTCAAGCCCTCCATCGCCGGCCCCAAGCGCCCCCAGGACCGCATTCTGCTGTCGGATGCCAAGCAGACGTTCGAGAACACGCTGCCCGCCTACGTGACCGACCGCACCGCCACCGGCGACGTGCATGTCGATTCCGAGGCGAAGGGCCAGTTCGACATCAAGAACGGCGACGTCGCCATTGCGTCCATCACCTCGTGCACCAACACGTCCAACCCGTCCGTCATGATCGCCGCCGGTCTGCTCGCGCGCAACGCGCACAAGCTGGGCCTCAAGCCCAAGCCGTGGGTCAAGACGTCGCTCGCGCCCGGCTCCCAGGTCGTCACCGACTACTACCGCAAGTCCGGCCTGCAAGACGACCTCGACGCCCTGGGCTACGAGCTCGTCGGCTATGGCTGCGCCACCTGCATCGGCAACTCCGGCCCGCTCGACCCGGCGATCTCCCAGCAGATCAACGATAACGACCTCGCCGTCACCGCCGTGCTCTCCGGCAACCGCAACTTCGAAGGCCGCATCAGCCCCGATGTCAAGATGAACTACCTGGCGTCGCCGCCGCTCGTCATCGCCTACGCGCTCGCCGGCACGATGGACTTCGACTTCGAGACTCAGCCGCTGGGCAAGGACCAGCAGGGCAACGACGTGTACTTGCGCGACATCTGGCCGAGCAATGACGACATCGCCGCCACCATCAGCGCCTCGCTGGGCCGCGACATGTTCGTCAAGGACTACGCCACCGTGTTCGACGGCGACGAGCGTTGGAAGAGCCTCGACGTGCCCCAGGGCGAGCTGTTCGCTTGGGACCCGGATTCCACGTATGTGCGCCGCCAGACCTTCTTCGACGGCATGGGCGCCAAGCCCGAGCCCGTCAAGGACTTCGGCGGGGCGCGCGTGCTCGCCCTCCTGGGCGATTCGGTGACCACCGATCACATCTCGCCGGCAGGCGCGTTCAAGGCGACGAGCCCGGCGGGCCAGTACCTCATCGCCCATGGCGTGGCGCCGCGCGATTTCAACTCCTACGGCTCCCGCCGCGGCAACCACGAGGTCATGGTGCGCGGCACGTTCGGCAACATCCGCCTGCGCAACCAGTTGCTCGCCTCGATGGGGCAGGAGGTGACGCCCGGTGGCTACACCTATGACTTCACGACCGGCAAGCCATCCACGATCTTCGAGGCCTCGCAGCACTACAAGGCCGCAGGCACGCCGCTCGTCGTCATCGCCGGCAAGGAGTACGGCACCGGCTCTTCGCGCGACTGGGCTGCCAAGGGTACCCTCATGCTCGGCGTCAAGGCCGTCATCGCGCGCAGCTTCGAACGCATCCACCGCTCCAACCTCATCGGCATGGGCGTGCTGCCGCTGCAGTTCCCCGACGGCGAATCCGCCCAGTCCCTGGGGCTTGACGGCTCGGAGACCTACGCCATCGAAGGCATCGAGGCGATGAACGACGGCCCCACGCCGCGCACCATCACCGTGACCGCCACGAAGGCCGATGGCACCGTCATCAGCTTCGACGCCACCGTGCGCATCGACACCCCCGGCGAGGCCGATTACTACCGCAACGGCGGCATCCTCCAGTACGTGCTGCGCAACCTCATGGCAGGGCAGCAGGACTAGGGCAGGATCTGCCCGATCTCCTCAGACAGGGGTTCTGAACAGAAGAGCCTGAATAGGGCTCTGAAAAGAGACTCCGAACAAGGAGTCCTGAGAAGAGGTTGCGCGTGCAGCCTCGGCATCTGCGGCGGGTCGCTCCCATGCGGGGCGGCCCGCCGCTTGCGTGCCATGGTGGAGATGCCGCGGCGTGTTATGACGAAGACGCGTCATGACGAGATGGTAGCGTGGCGCGACGGTGGTTTGGTGCAACGGTAGCGCGAGGCAACAGTATTACGGCCCGCGCGACACGCCACCACATGGGTGATCCCAATTCTGACACACCACCACATGTAGTGAAACCCGTCCGTGCCCTTCAGCGCGCTAAGCCGCAGAAACCCGCGGTTCTCACCCATATGAAAACGCTATATCTAGTGGTGTTACCTAAATCACACGCTACATATGGGAACACGCGGCGCAAAAGTGCGCTATCCTATTTCTTGCCGAGCACGGACGGCATGACGCCGTGCCTGCCCATTCTTACGAAACCAACCATGATGGCCTTGGTTGAGTGCGGCCTTGCGCCGCCCCGCCGAGCCATCCACGACCATTCAGGAGGAGACATGGAGATCACCGCGCTTGCCGATCCGATCACCGCTGCGGACACCACCGACGACACCGCCGCCCGCATCAAGGTGGAGAAGAGGGACGGCCGTGTCGTCGACTTCGACCGCCTGAACATCTACAACGCGATCGCCGCCGCCTACAAGGAACTCCACAAGCCCATCGGTGGCGAGGAGCGCCGTGTCATCAACGCGATGGTCGACCAGGTCGAGTCCGAAATCGCCGACCGCTACACCAAGCCCGTCAAGATCGAGGATATCCAGAACCTCGTCGAGCACGAGCTCATCAACGAGCATGAATACGACGTCGCGCGCGCCTACACGTCCTACCGCCTCAACCGCGACATCGAACGCTCCAAGGCCACCGACATCAACGAGGCCGTCAAGCGCCTGACGAGCCGCGACGAGTCCCTCGTGCGCGAGAACGCCAACAAGGACTCCAACGTCTACGCCACGCAGCGCGACCTGCTCGCGGGCGCCGTGAG
>JAQXZM010000078.1 GCA_029227215.1 Bifidobacteriaceae bacterium
ATCAACGTCCTCGACATCTCGCAGACGATCATCGACGGCTTCTTCAACATGATGATGAGTGTGGACTACACGAACTCCACCGTGGACTTCGCTGACGTGGTCAACGACCTCGACAAGCTGGGCGAAGAAATCGGCGTGCGCATTCGCTGCCAGCGCGAGGAGATTTTCACGCGCATGCACCGCGTCTGAGCGTCTGAGCCTTAGGGCATGCACCGCGTCTGAAAAACCGCGTCTGAAAATCTGAGCCTCGGAACTGAGCCTCGCGAAAGGATTTGCAATGCTGAACATCATGGAGGTCCACGAGACCAACAAAATGATCGAGCAGGAGCAGCTCGACGTGCGCACCATCACGATGGGCATTTCGCTGCTCGACTGCGCGACCGACAATCTTGACGAGACCTGCGAGAAGATCTACACGAAGATCACCACCTATGCCAAGGACCTCGTCTCCACCGGCAAGGCGATCGAGCGCGATTTCGGCATCCCGATCGTCAACAAGCGCATCACCGTGACGCCCGTCTCGCTCGTGGGCGGCGCCTGCTGCAAGACGCCGCAGGACTTCGTGCAGATCGCGCACGCGCTCGACCGCGCCGCCAAGGAAGTGGGCGTGGACCTCATCGGCGGCTACTCCGCGCTCGTGAGCAAGGGCATGACGCCCGCCGAGCGACTGCTCATCGAATCCATCCCGCAGGCGCTCACCGAGACCGACATCGTGTGCTCGTCGGTGAACGTGGGCTCCACGAAGACCGGCATCGACATGGATGCCGTGAAGATGGTGGGCGAGGCCGTCAAGCAGACATCCATCAACACCGCCGACAACGACAGCTACGGCTGCGTGAAGTTCGTGGTGTTCTGCAACGCCCCGGACGACAACCCGTTCATGGCGGGCGGCTTCCACGGCGTGACCGAGGGCGACGCGGTGATCAACGTGGGCGTTTCCGGCCCTGGCGTCGTCTCCCGCGCGCTCGACGAGGCGCGTGGCAAGAGCTTCGAAGTGCTGTGCGAGACCATCAAGCGCACCGCGTTCAAGATCACCCGCGTGGGTCAGCTCGTGGCGCAGGAGGCCTCGAAACGCCTCGGCGTGCCGTTCGGCATCATCGACCTCTCGCTGGCGCCGACGCCCGCCGAGCATGATTCGATCGGCGAGATCCTTGAGAAGTGCGGCATCGCCGAGGTCGGCGCGCCCGGCACCACTGCGGCGCTGGCGCTGCTCAACGACCAGGTGAAGAAGGGCGGCATCATGGCATCGTCCTACGTGGGTGGTCTCTCCGGCGCGTTCATCCCCGTCTCCGAGGACGCCACGATGATCCGCGCGGCCCGCTCCGGGTGCCTGAAGATCGAGAAGCTCGAAGCCATGACCTGCGTGTGCTCCGTGGGCCTCGACATGATCGCCATCCCCGGCGACACGACCGCCGCCACGATCTCCGGCATCATCGCCGACGAAGCCGCGATCGGCATGGTGAACCAGAAGACCACCGCCGTGCGCGTCATCCCGGTCGCAGGCAAGGGCGTGGGCGACGAGGCGGAGTTCGGCGGCCTCATGGGCTACGCGCCGATCATGCCCGTCAACACCGTGAGCTGCGAGGAGTTCGTGAACCGCGGCGGCCGCATCCCCGCCCCGATCCACTCCTTCAAGAACTAAAGGATTATCCGGGTGCAGCCTCGGTTCTCTACCCAAAGCCTCAACAACAGGGTTGAGAGAGCCGAGCAACCCTGGCAAAGAAACGATAAGGGAAGGTCCTGCGCAGACAACCGCAGAACCTTCCCTTTTCTGGTATTTCATGGCGTTCCATCCCGTGCGCATCGCTGTCAGCACCATCATCGCATTGCGATCATTGCGACGATTCTTTTTGCAACAGCTCTTCCACCACCCTGACCATGTCCGTCCACGGGGCAAACTCCTCCTCCCGCCGTGGTATCAAACGGTTCCTTTCCCTCTGCCGTTGCGACGTGTTATGCCGTCGTGCATTCCGCATCGCAGCATCCATATGCGCGGCATCGAGAATCGATTCGGCAATGTACTTATTGCGGTTTCCTTGTGTAATCTGTGCCCGGGCCGCAGCCTGCTCCACGGCTGGCGTAGTTGTGAAGCTGGGCGGGCAGGCTCGCACATGGTCAAGCAGCCACACTTCGAAACAGGGATTCGAAATGATAAGCTCCATGCCGTTCTCGTCACAAATCGTCTGGGCCTGAGCCAAGTCCTGGAACTGGTCGACGTCCACCACCACCCACACCTGCGCATAGTCATCTGTCGAATCGTTGCGCGCGTCGTCCCGTTTCAGCTCCGCAGCATAGGATGCGAGCTGCGAAGGGCTGTTGTTTTTGTGTCTGTAGGTAATGGTTGCTGGGAACAGTCTGTTGAGCATTTCGAAGTACTGGCGCTCGGTGACGGCCCCGCCGCCCACGGCAAGATAACGTTTGGCATGCGCCTTGCTTCGGATCTTGCTATTTCGGCCATGGCGTGGGGTGCGGCGGGAGGTCATGATGAGCCTGCCTTGCGATCCATGATGCGCGCGAACGCCGTGTGGAAACTGGGTTTCGGCGATGCACCGTACACACCGTTGAGGTAATTCTTCCCAATGTTGTCCCGTTTGCGGATGCCCATGTCGGTCACAGGAAAAATGTCGGATGCACCATCTCGAGCTTTCTCCACCAGCCACACCTGATCGGGTTCGAGCAAACGGTCAGCAACGCCAGATTGATCGATCAACGACACGTCATGCGTCGTGAAAATCAATTGGGATCCACAAGGATTCGTCAAAGGATCGGTATAGAGCTTCACCAATTCCGCCACTAGCGTGGGATGGAGGCTTGTGTCGATCTCATCCACGAGCGTGAGGGTCTGTGTGGAAAGCTGACGCAACGCCAGCAAGAAGAACGACATCGCTGCCAACGTACCCTGCGATTCGTTCTCCACGCCGAAGTCCGCCGTAGCGTCTTCCCCGGTATGGATGAAGCGCAGTTCCACGGGAGCCTGAGGCGCATTCGCGTATTCCCCGATACCTTGGTCGGGCTCACTCGTCCCTCCCGAATGGGCAACAGCTTGTCTCGCCGGCATCGGAAAATCCGCCAGTGGCGTGCTTTTCACATCCTCAATGCCAAAGTCCGCGTAGCGCACCAGTTGCGTCACATCACGGGCAAGCTGACTTCCACACTTGTATTCCTCCAACAGGCGTGGCCGCTCCGCCGTGAAGGCATCGGACTCATAATCAGCAATCTCCTCCGCGAAGAATGCAAATGCAGGCATCACGCTACGAATGCCCGCAGCCGCAGCAGCGGAGAGCAGCAAGGCATCAGGGCGCAACGCAATGGTGCTGCGCACCTGCGCCCTAGGTCCCTTGAACGCTGCGCCAAACTTGATGGACTCGCCATCACGTGTAAACAACAACGATGTATGGGTGGATGGGCGCCCGTCGAGATCTTTGAAAAACTGCAGATGCTCGCTGAGGATGGCGTGATCATCGAACTCAAACCAATACTGATATCGTTGGCCGTCGTTTGCAATGAATTCCGCAAAGAACGTCGAATCCGCGCTCAGCGGATCATGCCTCAGCAGGAAGGGCTCACGGGGAATCGAACTCACCGCACCGCCATGCGTATAACTTGTCGTCACCATGTCTCGCATGGCGCGAATGGCATTGAGGAAATTCGACTTTCCTGATGCATTGGCGCCATAAATGGCAGCCACGGAAGAAATCGAGCGCACATTGCCAGACGTTGTGGTCTTCCCTTCACCATCGGCATTTCCCCCATCGTCGCTTTCCGGCAAAAAGCGTTCGTCGCGGGACATGGAGAATGCCTGCTCGTCACGGAAGCTGCGATGATTGGTGAAGCTGAAGTCGATAAGCATCTGTTTCTCCTTTCATCAAGTGCATTTGAGGCGCACCATTGTAGACGCATTGAGGATTGGGATTCGTGCCTCAATGTCTTCTCAATTCGTACCCCAATCCCGTACCACAATCATCATTCGCACCACAATCATAGCGAGAAATAGCCTGTTTTTGCAAATTTAAACCCAAACAGCCCTTTTCTTGAGATGACTGTGATTTCAACATCTCGGAAGAGAAAGTCGATACGGCAGAAGTCCATCTCGGTGGCTGAAGACTTCCCTTCGCAACCCTTGTCTTCCGAGGGCAATTGTGCGGTGTTGGTGGAATCGCGGGCGAAATAGTTCGTTTCTGTGCCGAGCGTGTGCCATAATAAGGCTTATGATTTCCTCCCAACGGCAACAGTATATTCTGCGCAGGCTGCGCACGCACGGCACCGTGCGCTGCGTGGACCTGGCGCAGGATCTTGACGTGTCGCCGATGACCGTGCGCCGCGACATCGCCGCACTGGAGGAGAAAGGCCTGCTCAAGCGCGTGCACGGCGGCGCCGTCACCACCGGCACCCTGATGAGCGAGCCGATGTTCGCCGCCACGAACCACAAGGAAATCGGCGACAAGGAAGCCATCGCCAAGGCGGCGGTGGACCTCGTCTCCCCTGGCGACGTGATCGGCATCGGCGGCGGCTCCACCACCTATCTGTTCGCGCAATACCTGTTCGAATCCGACAACGCCGCCGGCATCACCGTGCTCACCAATTCCCTGCCAGTCGCCGACCTCGTGGAGGGGCTCGACAACCGCGACGTGGAAGTCATCGTGACAGGCGGCGTCACCACGCGTTTCAAATCGCTCATCGGCCCCATCGCCAACAAGGTCATCGGATCGCTGCGCGTCAACAAACTCTTCCTCGGTGCACACGCCGTCTCCGTGCCGCGCGGGTTCCTCACGCCGAACTCACTCGAATCCAGCACGAACGCAGCATTCATCTCCATCGCCGATCATGCGATCATGCTTGCGGACCACACGAAGTGGTCGAACACGTCGCTATCGCTGTTCGCAAGCTTCGATGACGTGGAGACGATCATCACCGATTCCGGTCTGCCGCAGAAAGACCTGGACGAGACCAAGAAGCTCGTCCCCAACGTCGTGATCAGCTAGGCACAGCTTCCGCCGAGCTTGGGGTTGCGTACATCATTTCCGCTTTATTTTCCCTCAAATGATGGCCAGTATCCCAAGTTCGGCGGGGATGTTTTTTATTTCTGGCGCGCGGGCTTGCGGGGGCGCTTGTAGTCGCCGGTGTGGAACAGACGCTGCAGGCCCCAGCGCGTGACCGCGCACATGGCCTCCACCACGATCGCCTTGCTCATCTTGGACTTGCCGCGCGTGCGTTCGACGAACACGATCGGCACTTCCACGATCCTGCCGCCCGCCTGATGCACGCGGCGCGTCATGTCCACCTGGAACACATAGCCGTTGGCACGCACCGTGTCGAGATGAAGGCGCTGCATGATGCTGGCGCGGTAAGCGCGGAAGCCGGCGGTCATGTCGTGCACCGGCACGCCCAGGCACAGGCGCGAATACCACGAGCCGCACCGCGAGATGAAGTCACGGTACACCGGCCAGTTCTCGGTGGTGCCGCCCCGCACGCGGCGGGAGCCGATCACGAGGTCCACGTCTGGATGCTCGTCGATCGTGCGGATGAGCTTGGGGAGGTCCTGCGGGCGGTGCGAGCCATCCATGTCCATCTCGCACACCACGTCGTACTGATGGAGCAACGCCCACTGGAAGCCAGCCAGGTACGCCGGGCCCAGGCCATTCTTCGTGCGGCGGTGGATTACGTGAAGCCTGGGGTTCTTCTTCGCCATCTGCTCGGCAAGCTCACCCGTGCCGTCCGGCGAGGAGTCATCGACCACGAGCACGTCGACGTTCGTGCAATTGCTCATGATGCCCCCGATGGTGGGCTCGAGGTTCTCCCTTTCGTTGTACGTCGGCATAATCACAACGACACGCTGCGTGCTTGTGTATGGCATGGCCATCCTTGCTTTCCCTGGCTCGCTTACGATCCCTCCGCGCGAGCAACGATGCATCGGCGGGGCGCAAACCCCCGGCGGACTCGCGGCCCTGCGGAAATTCTTCCCCTACTTTACACTCCGGGCGGATTGCTCACGGTCTGACCACAGGCTGACCGCGGTCAGCCCACGGTTTAGCCACGGACTGACCACGGACTTCCGCCGGCGACGGGCCTGCCGGACGGAATTCGTCGGCGGCCCGTCCGCCGGCGTTAGGATAGTAGCGACAGGCTTCCGGAGGGATATATGGTAACTTCGTCACCATCACAGCACGACGGCATCGCCCGGCAGAGCAAGGCCGCGCAGCAAGGCATCGCCGCCCAGCGAGCGCAGCCAACCGTGCATCAACACGTATCTCGCCTCGCGCCTCAACCCGCGCCTCGCCCCATGCCGAACTCTGCTCCACAATCCACGACTCAACGCACCTTTACGCTCGCACCGAACGCACAGCCGCCGGAGGAAGCCGACCTGCTGCTCCACACCGCGCTGTTCGCCCAGGTGCCGCCGGACGAAGCCGCGCAGCTCATCCCCCACATGGGCCACCGCACCTACCGCAAGGGCGAGTTCATCTTCCGCCAAGGCGACACCGACCTGCGCATGTACGTCATCGAACGCGGCCGCATCAAGCTCACGCGCGAATCCGACGACCACCGCATCCAATTGCTCTCCATCTCGGCGGCAGGCGAGATCCTGGGCGAGATTCCCGTGTTCGACCCCAACGGCGGGCCGCGCACCGCGAGCGCTGTGGCGATGATCGACGGCGTGTCCATCGCCTCGCTCGACCATGACACGCTGTTCGCCTGGCTCAACGACCATCCGCGCGTCGCCGTCGACATGCTCCAGGTGCTTGCCAACCGCATGCGGCTCAACAACGAGCACATCTCGGACCTCGTGTTCATGGACGTGCCCGGCCGCCTCGCCAAGACGCTGCTCGACCTCGCCAAGCGCTTCGGCAAGCCGACCGAGGCGGGCATCGCCGTGCCGCATGACCTCACGCAGGAGGAACTGGCACAGCTCGTGGGCACGTCGCGCGAAACCGTCAACAAGGCGCTCATGGAATTCACGAACCGCGGGTGGATCGCCCGGCAGGGCCGTACGATTGTGATCTACCAACCGGGCCAGCTGATCCGCCGCGCCCATCGCTGAATTCCCTTCGCCGAATCCCCTTCGCCGAATTCCTCTCGCTGGCTTCCCTCCGCGGCCTCTTCTTCCGGATCCTCCCAGCAATCCGCATCGCAATACCCATTGCCACCCCACAACAATCCCACAACCGCCCCATTGCCGCCCCATTGCCATCCCATTGCCATCCCAGACGAGCCGTCAAATGTGGAGACATTGTGCCGATTCTCTATGTTTTGGCTGAAAATAGCCCCTCGGCAGGCGAAAAGGTAGAGCTCCATCCATAAAATGGGGCACATGTCTAAGAAGAAGCAAAAGCAGACCAAGGAGCACAAGAACGTCTTCGTGCTGCTGCTCGCATACCTCATGTGCATCGGGGCAGGCGGATTCGTGGCGTCCGGCTTCCTGCTGCCGTTCGCGATGGTCACCGACCAGGTGGCGGAATCGGCAAGCCCGTCGCTCGCCGTCTCCGACATCGACTTCAACCCCAACAACCTGCCGCAGCAGTCCAAGATGTATGCCGCGGACGGCACGACGCTCATCGCGACGTTCTACACGCAGAACCGCATCGTCGTGGACCTCTCGCACGTCTCCAAGTACATGCAGCAGGCCGTGGTGGCCCGCGAGGACCGACGCTTCTTCCAGCACTCCGGCGTTGACGTGCAAGGTGTGCTGCGCGCATTCGTGCAGACCTATGTCAAGGGCGGCGACACGCAGGGCGGTTCGACGCTCACGCAGCAATACGTCAAGAACATGCTCATCAACCAGGCGACCGAGAACGACGACCCGATCGGTGCCTACCACGCTTCGGAGGATACGATCGCCCGCAAGCTCAAGGAGATGCTCATCTCGCTGCAGCTCGAGCAGAAGTACTCCAAGAGCGAGATCTTGCAAGGCTATCTCAACATCGCGCAGTTCGGCACGAGCGTGTACGGTGTGGAAACTGCCGCCGAGCATTACTTCTCCAAGTCCGCCGCGGATCTGACCCTCGGCGAGGCGGCGACGATCGCCTCCATCACGAAGAACCCCGCCGCCTATGACCCGACCGTGGATCCGGATGCCGCGCAGGAGCAGCGTGACATCGTGCTCGACCTCATGGTCGAATGCGGCTTTGTGACGCAGGACGAGGCCGATGCCGCCAAGGCGGAGAACATGAGCGACATGCTGCACGTCAAGGACGTGCCGGTCGGATGCCAGACCGCTGGCAACGCCGCGTTCTTCTGCGATTACGTGGTGCACCAGATCGAGAACTCCGACGCCTTCGGCCAGACCGCCGATGAGCGCAAGAAGCTGCTGTACCAGGGCGGCCTGACCATCTACACGACGATGGACGTGGATGCCGAGAACCTCGCCGACAAGGCGGTGCGCGATGGCATTCCGGAGAACGACAAGTCCGGCTTCGAATCGGCGCTTGCCGCTGTGGAACCCGGGACCGGCAAGGTGCTTGCCCTCGCCCTGAACCGCACGTACAATGCGCTGTCCACCGCAAGTGACACCGAGACTTCCATCAACTACGTGGTGGACCAGAAGGATGGCGGCGGCAACGGCTGGCAGACCGGTTCGACGTTCAAGGTCATCAATCTCACGTCATGGCTTGCCAATGGCTATGGCGCGCGCATCGCGCTGCCCACGTCGATGAAGTACGACACCGGCGGTTTCGAGTGCAACCACGAGGCCCAGACCACATGGAGCGTGCACAACTTCGGTGGCGGCACCGTGAACCCGGAAACCCCGGAACACGCACTCATCAACTCGCACAACACCACGCAGGCCACGATGGGCCAGCGTCTGGGCCTGTGCAAGATCGCAGACACCGCCACGGCGATGGGTTACAAGAACTCCTCCGCTTCCACGCCTGACCTGCACGACACGATCGCCCCGACCGACCTCATCGGTGGTCACAGCGGCGCCTCCCCGCTCACGATGGCGACCGTCTACGCCACCATCGCCGCCAAGGGCGTGCACTGCGACCCGATCGCCATCACCCGTGTGACGAACTCCTCCGGCGAAGACATGACAGTGCCGAGCGCGAACTGCACGCAGGCCGTTCCGGAGAACGTTGCGCAGACCGTCGCCTACATCATGAACGAAGGCGTGACGAAGGGCGTGGCGTCCGCCGCCAAACTCAACAACAACGTCAAGACCTTCGCCAAGACCGGTACCGCAGACCAGTGGTACATGTTGACCGGCGGCTACGTGACCGGACTTTCCGCCTATGTCGCCACCGGCAACGAGGAACAGTTCGAATCGTGGGATGGCGCGACCGTCAACGGCCGCACGCGATCCAGCTGGGATGGTGGTGATATCGCCGCGCCTATCTGGAAGCAGTTCATGAACGACTACATCGCCACCGGCAAGGTGCAGCATGACGACAACTATGGCGTCGCCGACGACTCGCTCATGAGCAGCACCTCGAGCGAGACGTGGACGACCACGACGACCGGCTACGGCATGAAGCAGGTCAAGGTCAGCTGAGTCAATCCAGCCGAAAGGCCGATTGGCCAGACGGCCGGATTGAGAAAGGGCCCGTGCAACGCGCAACGACGTTGCACGGGCCCTTTCTCAATCCATCGTGGACTTTCGTAACCCGCCCTGAATCCGCTTTCCGCCCCATCTCAGCCCCGCCTCCACTTCGCCACCGCCTCGTCCCACCCTTCGTCTCCGCTTCGCCCGCGAAAGTGAATTCCCATTGAACTTCCCGCGTCGGGCGCGTTACGCCCCTATACTGGGGTGGGGAAATGCGTATGAAAGGAATGCGATGAGCAAGCACCATGAGCAAGAACTCGTCGACGAGGTCAGTGGCGCTCCCAAGAGCGTGACCGTGGACGAACCCAGCGGAGTGGAGTCCGTCGAGGCACTCGCCGAGGACGCCGCCCGCAAGGCGAAGAAGGCGCGCAAAGCGGAGCGCGAGGAACTCAAGGCCGAGCGCAAGGCCGCCAAGAAGGCCGCGAAGAAAGCCAAGAAGACGAAAGAACCCAAGGAGAAGGCCGACGACGACGATGTCGTCGAAACACTGCCCGAAGGCGAATTCCCCCGTCTTTTCGAGCCGATGACGCTGCGTTCGGTGACGTTCCGCAACCGCATCTGGATGCCGCCGATGGACACCTATTCGGTGTTCGCACAGGATGGCAAGCCGACGCCGTTCCACTACCAGCATTACGTCTCCCGTGCGATGGGCGGTTTCGGTCTCGTGATTTGCGAATCCACCGCCGTGGCGCCGGAAGGCCGCATCTCGCCCAACGACGTGGGACTGTGGGAGGATTCCCAGATCGACGCATGGCGCTGGATCGTGGAGGATGTGAAGAAGACCGGCGCCGTCGCCGGCGTGCAGCTCAACCACGGCGGGCGCAAGGCATCCACCGGCTCGTTTTCGCTGGGCTACATCAACCAAACCGTGCCCGCCGACCAGGGCGGCTGGCAGCCGCTCGCGCCGTCGCCGATTCCATACGGCAAGTGCACGATCCCCACCGAGATGACGACTGACCAAATCCATGCGGTCGTCGACCAGTTCCGCGCCGCCGCGCAGCGCGCCATCTGGGCGGGCTTCCAGGTGATCGAGATCCACGCCGCGCACGGCTACCTGCTCAGCGAGTTCCTCGACTCCCTCTCCAACCACCGCACCGACGAGTACGGCGGCAGCTTCGAGAACCGCATCCGTCTGCTCGTCGAGGTCGTGGACGCGGTGCGTGGCGTGATGCCCGCCGAGCTCCCGCTCTTCGTGCGCGTCTCCGCCACCGATTGGTCCGTGGAGAAGGGTTCGTGGGATCTGAAGCAGACCGTCGCCCTGGCGCGCGTGCTCAAGGAACACGGCGTGGACTTGGTGGACGTCTCCACCGGCGGCATCATCTCCGGCGTGACGATCCCCGCCGCGCCGAACTACCAGGTGCCGTTCAGCGACACCGTGCACCATCAGGCCGGCGTGCCCACCACCGCAGTGGGACTCATCACCGAGCCCAAGCAGGCCGAGAAAATCGTGCGCGCCGATCAGGCGAGCGCCGTGGAGATCGGCCGCGCCGCGCTGCGTGACCCGTATTGGCCGCTGCGCGCCGCTGCAAAGCTGGGGCTCGACAAGAAGGATGCCCCGTACCAGCCGCAGTATGTGCGCGGCGCGTATGGCACGGCGCGGTGATTCCCTCTGAATCTCTCTGAAGCATGCGGATGCCCGCCAGGCGATGAACCTGGCGGGCATCTATCATCTCGAATCAATTGAATCGAACGGCCGTCGACCAGCCAACCAGCCAATCAACTCACGCAATCAACCAGCGCAGCCTCACGCATCGACGCCGACGGCTTCGGAGATGTTCGAGAACCCATCGAGACGCAGCAATTCGGCGACGCCGCGTTTCAAGGACGTGATGTTCTGCGGGCCCAGGTACATGAGCGACGAGACGAACTGCACGAGGCTTGCGCCGTTGCGGATCTTGCGGTAGGCGTCCTCGGCGGTGAACACGCCGCCGATGCCGGCGATGACGAAGCGCTGCCCGTACTCGCGGTACACGCGGGCGACCAGCTCGTCACTGTCGGCCTGGCATGGCATGCCGGAGAGCCCACCCTGCCAATCCGCAGGAACGTCGTATTTGCTGTGGTCCTTTTGCAGGTTCGCAAGAGAGACGCCCTGCACCTTGTGCTCGGCGAGCACGTCGAGCAGGTCGTGCATCTGCTCCCAGGTCTTGTTGAGCGGCATCTTGACGAGGATCGGCTGCGGATGCTCGATCCGGTCGAGCGCGGTGAACAGGCGGTCGAGATTCTCCGGGCTGTCGGTGAACGGCTCCCCTGCCATCGTGTTGGGGCACGAGACGTTGATCTCGATCATGTCGGTGCGGCCGGCGGCGCGGCGCAGCGACGTGCAATAATCCTCGATGCCTTCGTCGAGGTCGCCGCACAGGGTGTCGTTCGTGCGGGCGAGCGAAATGGACATGCGCATCTCGTCGCATTCCGTCCATGCCTTCTCGGCGCGGCGCACCACGGTCTTCGAGCCAATGTTCGCCAGTCCGGCGTGCACCACCATGCTGTGGTATTGCGGCAGGCGGTGGAACCACGGGCGCGGATTGCCCGGGCACGGGCGGGCGGTGGTGCTGCCCGCCGTCTCGAAGCCGAATCCCGCGGCGTTGAGCACGGTGGGCAGGTCGCAGTCCTTGTCAAGGCCCGCGGTGAGACCGAACGGGTTGGTGAACGGCACGCCCATCACCGTCGTTTCCAAGATGGGATCGGTGTAGTTGAGCATCTCACGCAGCATCCACATGAGTGGCTTGTTCTTGCCTGCCGCACGGCAGAAATCGATCATCGCGGCGTGCGCATTGTCCGGCGGCATGGCGAAGAAGGCCTTCTTCGCGATCTTCTGGTAGCCGAAGGCGAACAGACCCGTGCTGAATTTGTTGAAGGCGTCTTTCGCGGGCGAATCAACGGTATACGCTGTCATCTTCCATCCTTTCGGCAAGTGCACTCAATCCGCTTGGCAACCATGCCAGGCGACCGCCACTCCCCCGATTGTACCGCCGCCATCCGCGCAAGTGCATCGCCGTGTAACCGTACGTTGGTCTCGATGGAGAAGAATCCCTGCTTTGAGCACTGCTTGGAGGCCCAGGGACTGCTGTTGCAATTACCGATGCCTCCAGCATCTGGAACAACAACATTCACATCAGTCGAGGCTCATCATGTGGGCGCCGGGGAGGGTACTCAGGGCGAAGGACCGCAGGGCGGATTGGGTGGCATCGCGGCTCAGGGAATTGCCGGCCGCTGCGAGTTGATGGCGCAACGGATCCACGCGCTTCGCGGCGGACGCCACGCGCTTGCCACGCATTTTCTCGGCGGAGATGCGCAGCACGCGCACCATCGTCGCCGCATCCATGTCGTAGGCAAGGGTCACATGGTGGAGGAAGCAGCCCGGTGCACTGGAAGTGGAGTTTGCGGTATCAGGGTTTCCGGTATCAGACCGTGCGACACCGAAGTTGACAGTATTGGAGTTCGCAGTATCAGTATTGTTACCCGCGGCATCAGGATGTGCCGACGCCGCACGAGGCAGGAAGCGGCGGGAGGCGCCGCCGCCGATCTTGCCTGCCGGGGAGGCGATGTCGTTGACTGGTTCGTGACGGGCATCCACGCCCAGGCTGCGCAACGCCAGCACAATCCATTCGTCGCACAGCGCATACGCATGCAACGGGTCAAGCCCCCGCACGAAATCAAGCGGCGCGTACAGCGAATACGTGATGGTATGCGCTGGCTCCACCACCATCGTGCCGCCACCCGTGCAGCGGCGCACGATCTCGAATCCATGCTCCCGTGCCGCCGGCACATTGACCTGCGCCTGCTCGGATTGGTAGGCGCCCAGCACGATGGCCTTGCCACCCCAACGCCAAAAGCGCAGAAACGGAGGCAGTTCGCCATCGGCGACCCGTTGCGCAAGCTGCGCGTCCAAAGCCATCTGGCGGGCAGGTGCCAGCGGCTGCGAATCGGATACGATACCCCACGCCGTCATGTTCCACCGAGATGACAGCGATTGCGTCACCTCAGCTTGCTGTGCAGCCACCGCCGGCATCGTTGATCTCGACGTCGTTAATCTCGGCATCGTTCCTTCCAACGCCGCTCCGCCCGGTGCCATCGCCAGGTAGGCCCGGGCCGCCGCCGTCACCACGGCATCAAGTGCCACGCCCACCAGCGTCTGCCCCGCATCGCACCGTTCCCATATGGGTTGCACCGCGGCTTGCAATGCCGCGAGCGCGTCGGCGTGGGGATCGGCGAGCGCTTGCACGATCGCTCCTTCGAGCATGCGAAGTGCCCGGGAGGCTGCGACATCCGATGTGGCGAAGAAGTCACCATCGATGCGCGCGCCTACCGGGCGCAAAGAAGTTGCCCACACAAGGCTCACGCCCACCAGCTTGCCGCCGATCGTCTTGCTTTCGCTGCGCGTCGTGGGCAGTTCGGCAACCGAATCGGTATGGGCTTGGGAATCGGTGGGATAAGCGTCGGGTGTAGTCACAGCGGCAGGTTACAGCCGGGCGAGGATGTCCTGCCCCACTTCGTGCGTGCTGCGCTGCGTGGAGCCGGATTCGAGAATGTCGGCCTGCACCGCGGCGTCGATGCGTTCCGCCTGCTCATCGAAGCCTAGGTGACGCAGCAGCATGGCGGTCGACAGGATCGCCGCGGTCGGGTTCGCGATGCCCTTGCCGGCGATGTCCGGCGCGGAACCGTGGATCGGCTCGAACATCGAGGGATACTCGTTCGTCGCATTGATGTTGCCGGACGCGGAGTAGCCCACGCCGCCCACCACGGCACCGGCCTCGTCCGTGAGGATGTCGCCGAACAGGTTGTCGGTGAGGATCACGTCGAAGCGGCTCGGATCGGTCACGAGGAAGATCGTGGCGGCATCGACGTGGAGGTAGTCATGCTCGACCTCGGGGAATTCCTCGCCCACCTTGTCGACCACGCGCTGCCACATGTCGCCGGCGTTCGTCAGCACGTTCTTCTTGTGCACGAGCGTCACGTGCTTCTTGCGCTTCATCGCCAGCTGGAAGGCGTAGCGCGCCACGCGCTCCGCGCCGAACCACGTGTTGATGGAAACCTCGGTGGCCACTTCGTTCGGGGTGTTGCGACGCACCGCGCCGCCTGCACCGCAATACAGGCCTTCCGTGCCTTCGCGCACCACCACGAAGTCGATGTCGCCCGGGTTGGCGAGCGGCGACGTGACGCCCTTGTACAGCTTGGACGGACGCAGGTTGATGTACTGGTCAAGCGCGAAACGCAGCTTGAGCAGCAGGCCGCGCTCGAGGATGCCGGCCTTGATGCGCGGGTCGCCCACCGCACCCAGCAGGATGGCGTCCTGCTTCTTGATGAGCTCGAGGTCCTCGTCCGGCAGGATCGTGCCGTCCTTGAGGTAGCGCTCAGCGCCCAGGTCGAAGTTCGTGTAGTTGAATTCGACGACCCCTTCGGTCGCCTTTTCCAGCACGGCCTGGGCTTCCGGGGTGATTTCCTTGCCGATGCCATCACCAGGGATGACAGCGATGTTGTATGTCTTCTTCTGTGCCATACCCCTGAGCTTAGGCGCATGACCATCAGTCGAAACCGAATGTATCGCCTACCGGACATGCGACGGAGTCAAGCACAATATCCATTCATCTTCCAGGGCCAATCACACCACCAGCAAGGTCGGCGGCGGAACGCCCTGCTGGACACACTCAAGGCCGTTCGGCCATGCCTACGGTCCAGCAGGGCGTTCCGCC
>JAQXZM010000079.1 GCA_029227215.1 Bifidobacteriaceae bacterium
TCTTCATCATTCTCCCTCCCTGTTCGTCATCGCCTCAAACCTGTGGCTGTTTCCTCTGTTTCTCTGATGTCGTTGCAACGCCTGCCGGTCTCGTCATGGAGCCACGGCGATGACATCGCTTCAACAGTTCAAGCCTAGCGCACAATCACGATGGCTACGCACATCGCGAATCGACGCGCCCTGAAGTGCTGTGCGAGCAGTTCGTCGTGGTGTTCGAGTCATTCCCCGCGGTGGAATCATCGGCCGCGGAGGGGGACGCGGAACTCGTCGGGGACGCCGATGCCGTGGAATCGCTCGTCGGGGACGACGAGGACGCGGGTTCCTTGGTGGCTTCCTTCGTTGGTGATGCCGACGACGAGGCGGAGGGCGACGCGGACGCCGATGTGCTTGCCGAGGGGCTCTCGGTGGCCTCGTCGGTGGATGACGCGCTCGCGCTCGCGCTTGCGGTGGCGCTGGCATCATCCGAGGAATCATCGGTGGCGGTCTCGTCGTCAAGCGGCGTGCGCGTCTCGTAGTCATCGGTGCTGGGAACGTCCTGATACGGCGTCTGCGTCTGCTGCTGCACGACGGCGGGCTTCGCCCCCAGGCCCTCGCCAGCCGTGGCGATGCTGATAATGACAGCGGTGAGCAGCACCGCGAGAAGCGAGCAGACCAGCGCCACGATGAACATCTTCGCCTTGGGGCTCAGCTGCTTCGCACCGGGCTTGGCGGACTTGCCGGAATTTCCGGATTCGCCAAGTGTGCCGGAAGCATGCCCCGAACCGCGCTTTTCCGAGCCCGCCCCTGCCCCGCTGCTGATCGCGCGGCGCTGTTGCATCGGGCTCGGCTCCGCGTCGAGCGATGCTTCGACGGCGGCATCCCTCATCGCGGCTGGCAGCACTTGCGTGGGTGCGGTCTCAGTGACCGACGTGAAGCCGGCGAAATCCTCGTCCTTGACACCCGTGGCATCGATACCCGTAGCACTGCCAGCGCCCGCGACAGTGGTCTTCTCCAGATTTTCCGCGAGATCGGCGTCCTGCGCCTCCCGTGCTTGCATCTGCGCGCCATAGGGGTCCACCACGCCCACGGCGGCGCGAGGCTTGCGCTCGGACGCGCCTTTGCCTTTGCCTTTGCCCTCGCCCTCGCCGTCGCCGGTTTCAGAACCTTCGGAATCCTCAGAATCCTCATCGGTGCCGGCGATCTTCTGCATCGTCTGCTGCGATGCCTTGAGCACGTCCTGGTAGATCTGCGTCGCGAGAGCCGTCACGATGGACGCCACAGCGGCGCCGATGACGGAGCCGGCGATGCCGATCTTGTTCATAAACAGGAATGAGGTCACGGCTGCAAGCGCACCCGCGAGAATCTGTGACCACTTGATGTTGCCGAAGAAATTCTTCATGAGCCCTCCCAACCGCTAGAAACATATATCGAACAAACAGACAGCACGCGCAGTCGAAGAAATGGACTACCTGCTTCATCCCATACTCTACCGCATCGCGGCAATATGTTAACCGCGTTACCTCATCGCTTGATGGGATAACGCAGTGAAGATTATCAAGTATCAAGCCTCGGTCGTTTCAGTCGCCCGTTGCCTGGCCGTCAGCGCGTCACAGCACCGGTGGCACGGCCGCCGCCGTGTCGTGTGCGCTACCGGAATCGGCACCATCTTCGCTCCCGGCGAACGGGTCGTTCCAGTCGATGCCCGGCTCCACGCTGGGACCGCGGTTGAACTCGGTCATGCGCCACAGCAGCGCGCCGTCGAGCGTGCGCAGCACGCGGAAGCGCACCCAATGGCCGTTGTCCGGGCCGCTGAGCGACGCATAGGTCGGGTCCACCACATCAAGGTGCATGAGTTTCTGCGCGGTCTGCGAGATCCACGCGCCATGCGAGAACACGAACAGCTCGTGGTCGGCGCCGGCGCTGCACGCCCAGTCTTCGACGGCGAGCGCCCCGCGACGCCCCACCGCTGCCTTGGCTTCGGCACCGTGACGCATCTCGCCGTCCTGGAAGCGCTTCCACATGCCGAAGTCCCGCGGGTAGTTCTGCTCGAGGTCGGACCAGCGGCAGCCTTCCCACTCGCCGAAACTGCGTTCCTTGACGCGTTCGTCCACGGTCACGCCAGCGCCGGCGAGCGCCGCGAAGCGCTCCGCGGTCTGGCGGGCGCGTTCAAGCGGCGAGCTGATGACGATGGGCGTGCGGCCGCTTCCCTGCACATAGCGTTCGTAGAGCGCCTGCGCGGTGCGGTCGGCCTGCCACAGGCCCACGCGGTTGAGTGGGATGTCCACCTGGCCTTGCAAACGGCCCGCGGCGTTGTATGCGGTGCGGCCGTGGCGCACCAGGGTGACGGCGTAGACGGTGCCCGTGGCATCGCCCCGTGCATCGGCAGTGGGCATGTCAGTCCTCGGAATCGGCGGAACCGGCCGCGTCACCGTCACCGGCGTCCGCATCGTCAGCGTCGCCATCGGCCTCCTGCGGCTCTTCGAGCACGGAGGCGCCTTCCGGCAGCTGCAGGTCGATGCGCGGGCAGTCCTTCCACAGGCGTTCGAGGTTATAGAAGGAGCGCGCCTGCTTGTCCATCACATGCACCACGAAGTCGCCATAGTCGAGCAGCACCCACTCGCCTTCCTCCACGCCTTCGCGATGGCGGGGCTCGCGGTGGGTCTGCAGGTACAGCTGCTTTTCAACTTCCTCGGCGATGGAGAGCACGTGGCGCGGCGTGGTGCCGGATGCCAGGAAGAAGATGTCGGTGATGGCGAGGGGCTCGGAGACGTCGAACGCCACCATGTCCTCCGCCTTCTGGCTGTCTGCCGCGGCTGCCGCGATGCGCACCGCGTCGATGGAGTCCTGAACTGCTGCCATGGGAATGTCCTCTCTTGAAGAATTACTTACAGTGTACGAGTCGGTCGGGCCAGTCAACTCAACCGAGCCTGTCGGGTCGATCGAGTCGGTGCGACCGGTCAGCGGGCGTTGCCGTCAGCGGCGCCGTTCGCGCCGTTCTGCTCGCCGCGCTCCCACTTGGGCTTCCAGCCAGGCACCACGTGCTGCGTGTTCTCGGAGTAGACCATCGCGTCTGCCTGCACGTCGTGGCGCACCACGGAGCCGGAGCCGGTCGTCACGTTGTCGCCCACGGTCACGGGCGCCACGAACATGTTGCCGGCGCCCACGTGCACGTTGGAGCCGATCTCGGTGCGGTTCTTGTGCACGCCGTCGTAGTTGGCGGTGATGGTGCCGCCGCCCACGTTCGTGTGGGTACCGATGTGGGTGTCGCCGATGTAGCTCAGGT
>JAQXZM010000080.1 GCA_029227215.1 Bifidobacteriaceae bacterium
GTTCGAATCGGTCATGCCTCCATCGTACCGTCCGCCCCGCCAGCCAGCCTTCCGCCGTCCGCCAGCCGTCCGCGTTTGTGAGGCCGGTGGCTTGGAGGCGGGTTTGCCACTGCCCTGGATGTCGCCGCCGGGGATCCGGAGATGCCGCCGCCGGGGATGTCGCCGCCGGGTGCGCGAACGCGCACACAAGTGACCGAATACAAGGCGAAATCCCGCCGTGAGCCGAGCCATCCGCCCACTGGGTGCGTCTCCACGCACACAGCAGGCAGATGCCTGCCCTTTGAAGCCCTGGTGATCCCCTATCAGCCCGGTTGTGCGCGCCGCCGCGCACACAGAAGGCCGATCTAGGCGCTCGATGCGCCCAGGCACCAACCGCACCGAGCCTGTCGCTTTCACATGCCGAGGGTGGCGATGGGGATGACGTAGATGCCGTCGTCGCGGCGGTAGGCGATCTGTCCGCGACCCACGATGAACGCCAGGAACGCCGGTTCGCGCACCTGCATGCGCGGGTTGCCGCACAGTTTCTTACGGAACGCCAGCAGTTTCGCAGCGTTGTCGTCCGTCACCTTCAGATCGCTGAGTTTGATCTCGATGGCTCCCCACCTGCCATCGACTAGTTCAAGGATCACATCAACCTCCAGGCCTTTTTCATCACGAAAGTAGGCGATGTGATTCGAGCCTCCAGCCGCCTCGAGGTACACGCGCAGGTCGCGGATCACCAGCGTCTCGAACAGATTGCCCAAGGTCTGCGTGTCGCGCATGAGGGCGGCGGGCGACGCGCAGACCAATGCCGCGGGAAGCGACGGATCGACGAAATAGCGCTTCGGCTTCGTACGCACGCGTCGCTTCGCCCGCAGCGACGGCTCCCAGCCATCGAGGTCATCGAGCAGATACAGGTCCTTGAGCGTCTCCAGATATCGGCGCACCGTCTCGACGGCGGGTGCGCCGGCTGCATCGCCATGTGCCATGTCACCGAGCAACGTTTTGTACGTCGGCGCCTGTGCCACGTTCATCGCCAGCGCCTTCATCAGCCGGCGCATCGTCTCGGCGTCCAGCCCCAGCTTCGGCACGTTGGCCTCAAGCACACTGCGCACGTACTCTGCAGGGGTTTCCAGCGCGAACTCATCCTCGATGCCAAGGTTCGATGGCCATCCGCCGCGGCAGCACCACCGCGCCACGTCCAGCACGCTCGTCTCACGCCGTGCAGGCGCGAATTCCCCATCGAACAGACCTCGCAGGCTCACCTGCCTCGTGGACTCTCCCGACTCTGCCAGACTCATCGGCCGCATGTGCAAACGCGCGACCCGGCCCGTGCCGCTGTGATGGATGCGACTCGTGTCTTTCGGTTGGCTGGAGCCGGTCAGGATGAGCTGCCCCTTGCGATTGGCGTTGTCGTCCACATGGCGCCGTGCGGCATCCCACACCGCGGGCACTTCCTGCCACTCGTCCACCAGATGCGGCTCCTGCCCCATCAACACAAGACTGGGATCGGTGAGTGCTGCCTCATAAACCGCCGGGTCGTCCAGCCGATCGGCACTGGCCGCATGAGCGAGTGCCGTCCACGTCTTGCCGCACCACTTCGGCCCGACGATTTCCACGGCACCGAAAGCGCGAAGGAGCTTGGTGAGACGTTCATCCACCGCACGGGGCCGATATCCCCGCATTTGCAACGTTTCCATAGGCACTCCATTTGTTTGAATCGAGACGTGATACATTTTACGCTGTTTTGATGATGCATTTTACGCCAGATTGACCATGCATTTTACGCCAGATTGATGCGGCGCTTTACGCCGGACGATGGGCTGCGGGTCAGGAATGTGCCACGGAAGCATAATGTGCCGCGAAGCAGGAAACGAGGATCGAGAAACGGGGAACGGGGAACGTCGTGGCACGTCTCAACAGCAGCAAGGCGGGAACCCAAATTCTGCGGGAAATCCTCTGAATACCGAGCGGGCACGCTATCGAGTGGGCACGCGCTACTGAGCGGACACGATGCCAACCGGGCACGCTACCGAGCGAATACACCGCGACACGCGCGAAGATTTTCGGCTGTTTGCCTGGGTTATTCTGCTCGTGGGAATATCCTGAGACTGGACGGTTGCCGGGGGCAAGGGCCGCGTCCACAGGATCGTGAACGCGGCTGTCGAAACGCGTTCCCAGATTCCTTGGAAACACGACCGACCATCCATGGGCGGTCATATGACAGAAAGGGCAATCATGACCAATTATCAGTCGAATCCCGCATATCCCGGCAACAACGGCACGCCGACCCAGGCACCCATCCAGGCACCGATGCAGCCGCCGCCCCCACGATGCCGATGGCGGCACCCGCCACGCCCGTTGCGCCCATTGCTCGGACCACCGGCGCTCCGCTCTCCCCTGCCATGAATTCCCCTATCCAGGATTCTCAGGCGCAGAACGCCAAGCCCAGCGGCGTCACCAGCGTGGGCGGGTGGATCCTCACGATGATCCTCTCCGTGATCCCCATCGTCGGCCAGATCCTGCTGATCCTGTGGTGCTGCGGATTCAGCAAGGTGAAGCACAGCGACCGCCGCAACTGGGCCCTCGCCCAGCTCATCATCGAGATCGTGGGCATCGTGATCGGCGTCATCATTTTTATCATCACCGTTTCGGCAGCATCCAGCTCATCCAGGTACTACTGAGTTAACGGCATCGCGCCAAGCAATGCGTGAAGCCTTAGGGCCCTGACGATTCGTGAGGGCTCTCACTTACTTAAAGAGTCGCCGATTGCAGACGTTACGGGACCCTGAGAACGGGTCCCGACGTCCGCCATCGGCGATTCTTCATTTGCGCGCCGATGACGGACGTTAGCAAGGCCTGAGAACAGGGATTATCGTCCGCCATCGGCGACTGATTTTTAACGCGCCGATTGCGGACGTTTCGGAGGCATTCTCCGCCCCTGGGACGCCCGGAATCGGCGCCGGATCCGGGACGCGCCGAAGACGGACGGTACGAGACCCTGGAAACGGGTCCCAGCGTCCGCCATCGGCGCCTCCCCGATCGGCGCCTCCTCATCCACACGCCACACGGACGCTACGCGTGGACCGCGTACCAGGCCAGGCCCTCGTCATGCCAGCCCAACGACACCAGGCTCCGGTGCTCCGCAAGGCTCAACGTGTAATTATGAGCCCCCGACACCGCGTTCGGATTGTACTCACGGTACAACGCCACCCGGCCCGCGTTCTCCGCCGAGAACCAGCCCACGCCCTCGTACCGCCAGCCCACCGTCACCAGCATGTCGCGTTCCGCCCCGCTGGTCGTGTAATGATGGTCCCCCGCGTTCGGGTTATACAGCCGGTACACCGGCGCGCCGCTATGGTCCGGGGCAGTCCAGCCCACGCCCTCGTACCGCCAGCCCAAGGACCTCAGATGGTCACGCTCCCCGGCCGCCGCCGTATAGAAATGCTCGCCGCTGTTCGGATTGTACAAGCGGAACATCTCCCGCGACGCCACCTCGTTCCACCGCGCGTACAGCGTCAGGCTCCCCGCCACGGGCTTATTGAAGTCGTACCTCGAGCCACCGGATTTCGCCGTGTACCAGCCGGCGAAATCATAGCCGCCCCGCGTCGGGTCTTTCGGGCGCACGGCCCTCTGCCCTTCGGTCACCTTCTGCGAGGCGACCGCCGACCCGCCCTGCGAGTCGAACGACACCGTGAACGAGCGCGGCGAGACCTTCACCGTCGCGGTCGCCTTCGTGCCATCCGGCAGTTTCCCGGAAACCGTGAACGAACCGGCCTTCGCATAACGAGACGCGGGCACCGCGTCCCACGACACCGGCACCCGGCCCGACCCGCCGTCGC
>JAQXZM010000081.1 GCA_029227215.1 Bifidobacteriaceae bacterium
CGGCACACGTCCTTCATGAGCGACCAGATGAGGCTGCCCCACACCACCACGGCGCCGTCGTCGATGGTCTTGGAATCATCGGGCACGAGGGTGGATTCGTCCACGATGTGCGCGATGCCGGTGCCCTGGCAGGTGGGGCAGGCGCCGCGGCTGTTGAAGGCAAGGTCCTCGGCGCCGGGGGCGTCCACCTGGGCGCCGCACACGGGGCACACGATGGGCGTCATGGCGGCGACGGCGAGCGTGGGCTCCACGTAATGCCCGTTGGGGCAGCGATGGTGCGCGAGGCGTGAGAACATGAGGCGCAGGCTGTTGAGCAGTTCGCTCATGGTGCCGAAGGTGCTGCGGATGCTGGGCACGCCGGGCCGTTGGTGCAGGGCGAGCGCGGCGGGCACGTAGCGCACGTCGTCCACGTCGGCGCGTTCGGCTTGCGTCATGCGCCGGCGCGTGTAGGTGGAGAGCGATTCGAGGTAGCGGCGCGAGCCTTCGGAGTAAAGCACGCCGAGCGCGAGCGATGACTTGCCCGAGCCGGAGACACCGGCGATGCCCACGATCTTGCCCAGCGGCACGTCCACGTCGATGCCCTTGAGGTTGTGTACGCGCGCCCCGCGCACCTCGATGGCGGACGGTGCGAGGTGAGCGGTGGGCGCGAGGTGGGATGACGCTGTGGGGCGCGGCGTGACGCTTGCGGGAGCTGTGCGGTTCGCCGTTGTATTGTCTGCTGCCGACTGCACCGGCTCATTGACCAATGGGATCATTCGACGCTCCTTCTCACCTGCCGCACCTGTTGCGGTTTCATCTGCTGCAATCATGATTGCTGCAACCATGATTGCGTGCCGCCCTGACCTTCGCACCGGACTCTTCTCACCCAGCGAAAACAGCCGCGAAACAGGTCAAGTCAGCGCGATAATACTTGCATACTTGCGTGCTGACATGCCTGTTGGCACAGTCCGAATCACAGGAGGCAGGCGGATATGTCATGCTGGGAATGGTTCACCACCGGCGAATTGGAGCGCACTTATCATGATGAGGAGTGGGGCACGCCGGTGCATGAGGACCGCAGGATGTTCGAGCACCTGTCGATGGAGGTCATGCAATGCGGGCTCTCCTTCAACCTGGTGCTCCACCGTCGCCAGGTGCTGCGCGAATGCTTCGATGGCTTCGATCCGGCGACCGTGGCGGCGTACACCGACGAGGATGTGGCGCGCATCATGGCGACGGACGGCATGATCCGCGCGGAACGCAAGATCCGCGCGATCATCGGCAATGCACAGCGTTTTCGCGAGATTCAGGACGAGCAGCGCCAGCGCACGGGCGGCGGCCACGATGGCTTCTCCCATTACCTGTGGTCGTTCACCGATGGCAAGACCGTGGTGTACCAAGGGCATGAGGATGGGCGCGTGCCCGTGAGCAACCGCCTGTCGAAGAAGGTCAGCAAGGACCTCAAGCGTCGCGGTTTCGCGTACGTGGGTCCAGTGGTGATGTATTCGCACTTGCAGGCGTGCGGCATCATCAACGACCATGCGGTCGGCTGCCCTAGGAGGCAGTACCTCATCGACCACTACCCCACCGTGGTCAGGCGACGGTATGGGGAAAAGTTCTGAGAGAACCTGAGGATTTCTGAGAGAATAATGGTGCGATGGTGCGGATGGCGCGGGAACGAGATCAGGAACGGCATCGCAAAACGTCGCGACAAGCCCGCACTGCGAACCGGCACTGCAAACCGGCAAGGAGGGGACATGACTGATATGACTGACACGACCGAGATGGCACGGGAGATGACACGACCCACGGCGCAGCAGGTCTACGACAGACTCGTCGAGGCGTACGGAAAGCCCCGCTGGTGGCCGGGCGGGCCGTTCACGATCATGGTAAGCGCCGTGCTCGTGCAGAACACCGCGTGGACGCAAGTCGAGAAGGTGCTCGCCGCCGGCGATCCCGACCCTGCCGAGGTGCTGGCGATGCCGGTCGAACAGCTGCAGGAGGCGATCCGCCCGTGCGGGTTCATGAAAGCGAAGGCGGCGACGATCCGCCGTATCGCCGAATGGTACCGCGGGTATGGTTTCGACATCGAGCGGGCGCGGGCGGCGGGCAAGGAACGGCTGCGGCGCGAGCTGCTGGGGCTCAAGGGCATCGGCGCGGAGACCGCGGACGCGATGCTCGTGTTCGCGCTGCGCAAGCCGTCGTTCGTGATCGACGCCTACACGCGCCGCTTCCTCGACCGCATGGGTTACGGATTCGGCGACGACAAGCAGATCCGCCGCTTCTTCGAATCCGGCCTGCCCGCGGACTATCGGATCTACGGCTGGTACCACTGGCTCCTACTCGAACACGGCAAGAACCACTGCCGCAAGCAGCCGCTATGCGAAGGCTGCGTGTTCCGCGCGATGTGCCCCGGGCGAGCGGTGTAACCTCCGCAATCGGCGCCGGATTCACGGGGCGCCGGTTATGGAGGTTAGCAGGCAGAAAAACGGGGCCGAGACGTCCGCCTTCGGCGCCTCATCCATGCCGCGCCGGTGGCGGAGCATAGACCCCCAGAAAGTGCCCGCTAGCAAAAAGGAACAGGCACACCATGCCACGGTTGCGCGGGCACGCGATGTCGCCGACACCGATAGACTCTGTTTTATGGGTTCACATTACTTCGACAACCGCACGGAACTGGTCAAGGACGACCTGGTTCGCTCGCTGCACGCAGGGGATCGCGTGGCGGTGGCATCTTCGCTGTTCTCCATCTACGCATACCGCGAGCTGAAGGACCAATTGGAGAGCCTTGATGAATTCCGGTTCCTCTATACCTCGAAGGCATTCACCAAAGACAAGGATTCCAAGGAACTGCGCGAGTTCTACATCCCGCGCCTGGAACGCGAGCAGGGGCTCTACGGCACGAACCTCGAGATCAAGCTACGCAACGAGCTCACGCAGAAGCACCTCGCACACGAGTGCGCCGAATGGATTCGCACGCACAACGTGCACTTCAAGTCGATAAACAACGAGGTTTCCGCCAACTATCTGCTCACGAACACAGCAGCCGACGGGCTCTCCTACTATTTCCCCTTCTCGCAGTTCAGCACCGTGCAGCTGGGCATCGGAAACCACAGCGAAAACTCCGCGGGCGTGATGAAGACCACAGACGAAGCCACCCAGGGCTTCCTCCATGAATTCGACCGTCTATGGAACGACCCCGAACGTGTGCAGGACGTCACCGATGCCGTCGCCACCGGCATCGAGCAGATGTACCGCGAGAACGCGCCGGAGCTCATCTACTACCTCGCGCTCAACCACATCTTCGCGCAATTCCTCGATGACACCACCGAGGACGATCTCGCCAAGGACGCCACCGGCTTCCGCGACAGCCAGATCTGGAACATGCTCTACGACTTCCAGAAGGACGCGGCGCTCGCCATCATCAACAAGCTCGAGACCTACAACGGCTGCATCCTCGCCGATTCCGTGGGCCTGGGCAAAACGTTCACGGCGCTCGCGGTCATCGAGTACTTCGAGCGCCGCAACCGCAACGTGCTCGTGCTGTGCCCCAAGAAACTGCGCGACAACTGGATGACGTACAACACGAACTCCACCAACAACCCCATCAGCGGCGACCGGCTGCGCTACGACGTGCTGTACCACACCGACCTAGGGCGCACGCATGGACCCTCCAACCTGGGCATCGACCTCGCCCAGCTCAACTGGAGCAATTACGATCTCGTGGTGATCGATGAATCGCATGGCTTCCGCAACGGTGGCGACAGCTCGTCCAAGGCGAATGGCGGGATGAACCGTTACGAGCGGCTTCTCGACAAGGTGATCCGCGACGGCGTGCCCACGAAGGTGCTCATGCTCACCGCCACGCCGGTCAACAACCGCTTCCGCGACCTGCAGAACCAATTGCGTCTCGCCTATGAAGGCAACGATGACGACTGGGAGGCCAAGCTCGACCTGAGCACCGACATCGACACCGTGTTCCGCAATGCGCAGACCGCCTATGGCAACTGGGCGAAGCTGCCCGCCGAGGAGCGCACCACGCAGAACCTTGTCAACGACCTTGACTTCGATTTCTTCAAGGTCCTTGACCAAGTGACCATCGCCCGCAGCCGCAAGCACATCCGCAACTTCTACGACATCGGCGCGATCGGCAACTTCCCCCAGCGCATGGCACCGGTCACGCTACGCCCGCACCTCAGCAACGATCCGGATGCCGCGACATACGACGCAATCTACGACCTGCTCGACCAGCTCAAGCTCGCCTATTACATGCCTTCGCTGTATCGGTTGACGGAAGCGCCCTGCGAAAGCCCCGCCGATGCGCCGGATTACTTCGCCGACCCCGACGATGCCGATTCCGATAACGCCGATTCCGATTCCACCGCCACCGCTTCGCCAACAGGCAAGCGCCCTAGCGGTTCCCGTTCCACGGAGGGTCTCACGACGGAGGGGCGCGAACGCGGCCTGTGCAAGCTCATGGCGACGAACCTGCTCAAGCGCATCGAGAGCAGCGTGGATGCGTTCCGTCTGACGCTGGACCGAATCCGCGATGCGATGGACGACCAAATCAAGCAGATCGATGTATTCCAAGCCGCGATGACCGATCCTCACTCCGCCGCCCATACCGCATTCGACAACGCACAGCCGCTCGCCCGCTCGCGTGTGATCGACTGGGATGCGTTCGACCTTGACTTGGATGATTCCGAGGAGGCCGAGGAATCCGGGCTGACCGGCGATTCCGACGCCAACCGCACCCGCCCCTCCGGCCTCACGGTGCCCGCCGGTTCGGTGGATCTGAAGAATCTCGACCTCATCTCGTGGCGGCGCGACATCAGCCAGGACATCGCCACCATCGATGCCCTGCTGCAGATGACCGCCCCGATCACCGCCGAGAAAGACGCGAAGCTGCAAACCCTGCTCGAGACCATCGAGAAAAAGCAACGTGAGCCCATCAACCCCGGCAACCGCAAAGTGCTCGTGTTCACCGCGTTCGCCGATACCGCCGACTACCTGTACAGGAACGTATCGGAGTGGGCGCAGCAACGCGGCATGGAGGTCGCCGAAATCACCGGCACGCATGCAGGCCACTGCACGCTCAAAGAGGTGGGCGGCGACATGGGCGACATCCTCGCCTGCTTCTCCCCCGTCTCCAAGGAGAGGGATCTCACGAAGCCATATCTCAAGGGCAAGGATGTCGACATCCTCATCGCCACCGACTGCATCTCCGAAGGCCAGAACCTGCAGGATTGCGACATGGTGGTCAACTACGACATCCACTGGAACCCGGTGAGAATCATCCAGCGCTTCGGCCGCGTGGACCGCATTGGCTCGCACAACGCGCAGATCCAGTTGGTCAACTTCTGGCCGGACGTGACGCTCGACAAGTACCTGCGATTGAAGGACCGCGTGGAGGCGCGCATGAAGGCGTCGATCCTCACGGCTACCGGCGATGACAACTACATCGACCCCTCCGAGAAGGGTGACCTCGCCTACCGCGAGCACCAGCTCGAGCAGATGCAGACGGAGATTCCCGACATCGAAGACATCAACGGCACCGTGAGCATCACCGATCTGGGACTCGCGGAGTTCCGCATGGACCTGGTGGAATACCGCAAGCAGAACCCGGACATCGACCATGTGCCCACAGGCATCGACGCGGTGGTGGAAGGCGACGAGCCAGGCATCCTGTTCCTGCTGCGCAACACGAACAGTGACGTGAACAAGGAGGGGCTCAACCGCATCCACCCCTACTACCTCGTGTATGTGCGTGACGATGGAACCGTGCTCCACGGGCATTTGGAACCCAAGGCATGCCTGGACGTGATGCGCAAGCTGTGCAGGGGCAAGTCGGCACCCAACATGACGCTGTGCACGGCGTACAACCGCGAGACGAACGACGGCGCAGACATGCGCCACGCCTCGCAGCTGCTCGACGACGCGGTGGCGAGCATCATGCATTCCGACGAGGCGGCAACCGCCGACAGCCTGTTCTCCCCCGAACCAGCCACGTTCCTGGACGAGGGCGTGCGCGGACTCGATGATTTCGAGCTCATCTGCTTCCTTGTGGTGAGGCCGCATGCCTGATTCGACCACGTCTGAGTCCACTGTTCCTGAACTAGCTGTTCCCGACCTGTCCGTGCCCGATTTGCCGGTGCCCAAACTCGCACGCACCCCGGAACCGCCCGACATCGCGCGCTGCCATGGCGTGAGCGCGCTGTCGCTGGGACTTCCGAGCACGCTTGCCGTGGAAGCGAAACGCGGACGCATCCCCAAACAAACGTTCTACCGGCACATGGCCGCCTCCGCGCGGCTCAAACGCGAGTTCGTCGATTCCGTGGAATCCATCACGATGCTCGCGCTCATCCAGCCGGGCCGCATCGGCATGGCAGTGGGCACGAAGACCTCGGAGATTGCCGTACTGGGCGTGGACTGCCGCTCGGGAAAGGGCTCGGGTAAGGCACCTGAGCAGGTACTTGCCGCCATCGCACAGGCAGTGGCACATGCCGCCAAGCCCGCGCGACGCGTGTTGTTCGCCGTGTGCCATGACGACCCCGCCGCGTGGGATGCGGCAGATGCCGCTTCCGATTTCCCGCACGATCTGCTGGCCCACGGCGCCCCCGACCATGCGCAGCCTGGCATTGGCTTCGCGCAGCTCGCGGTGTGGCGCGATGCCAATGAAGCTGCGGGTCTGCGCAAGGGCACGCTGCGTATGGGCAGGCGGATTCCGTGCTCCCGCGCCACCGTGACGCTGCCCGCCGATGCGCGCACGATGGATGACGTGTGGGACAGTCTGTGTGCGCAAGTAATCCTTGGTGACGCGGACTTTCATGCTGTGGACCATCGCATCGCTGTGCTCGACCGCAGGCACCAGCTGCAAAAGGCAGCCGACAAGCTGCGCAGGCAGATTGAGCGCACCAGCCAGGTGGCGCGGCGCAACAAACTGTGGGACGAGCTCCGAGCAGTGGAGAAAGAACTCCACGCTACATGACGAGGCTTGTTGAAGCAATACGCCGTGCCGTCTCTGCCCGACACGCAAGCATCACAGCAAGCGGAAAAGGGTGAAACAATACAAACAAACGAGAGAGCTATAGAAAGGAACCCTCATGGCAAACTCCGAACAAGCCAATCCGACTGAACAAGACAGCGCAGCGTTGCATGCAGCGACCGTTTCGGCACTCACGCCGGACATCTCGCAAGAGAACATCGCGAAGCTCGCTGCGCTGTTTCCCAACGTTGCGACCGAAGTGCAAGACCCTGAAACCGGTGCAGTGGAGCAGGCAATCGACTTCGACGCACTTAAGGCGATGCTCGGCGACGTCGCCGAAGGCCAGCGCGAGCGCTATCAGTTCACGTGGCCGGGCAAGAGGGGGGGGCGGGAGCTGGCCCTGACTCCCACCGACAAGACGCTGCACTCGGAGGTTGAGCGCAGCAAGGACTGGGACACCACGCAGAACCTCTATATCGAAGGCGATAACCTCGAGGTGCTGAAGATCTTGCGCGGCACCTACGCCGGCAAGGTCAAGCTCATATACATCGACCCGCCATACAACACGGGGCATGACTTTGTGTACAAAGACAATTTCGCCACCGATGCCGATGCCTACAAGGCGGCGAACGGCGACTATAGCGCGGATGGCGCACAGCTCGTGGCGAATCCAGAGTCCAACGGCCGCTTCCATTCCGACTGGTGCTCGATGATCTACCCGCGCCTGCTGCTTGCGCGCGACTTCCTGACCCAAGACGGCGCGATCTTCATCTCCATTGACGACAACGAGCAGGCGAATCTCAAAAAGATCTGCGATGAAGTGTTTGGCAAAGACAATTTTCTCTCTCAATTTATTTGGGAAAAGAAATACACCCGAGCGAATGACGCACAGTATTACTCGTGTAACCATGATTATGTCATCGCATACGCTCGCGATATCGCATGCTTTTCAGCAGGACGTCTACCCCGCACAGCAAGAATGAATGCAGCATATACAAATCCAGACGACGACCCAAGAGGCCCATGGAAAGCAACACCGCTCCATGCACGCAGTGGTTCCGATACAGGAATCTATACGCACACATTCTCCAACGGGGTTACGTGGACACCGCCATCAGGAACTTATCCAAGATACTCAGAAGAAAATCTTGAAAGGATGGAATCTAACGGGGAAATCTACTTTGGCAAGAATAACGACGCGATCCCTACTCGTAAAACATTTTTAAGCTCATTGAAAGACAAGGGCATCGTCGCGACTACGATCATCCCTCACGAGCTAGGTGGACACAATCATGAAGCAGAAGAAGAAGTCAAAGCACTTTTTTCAGGGACTAGTTTATTCCCCAGTCCGAAACCCACACGCCTAATTGCGCTGCTAATGCAGCTAGCAAACGTCAAACCTGGCGATATCGTCATGGACTTCTTCTCCGGTTCCGCCACTACCGCCCACGCAGTGATGAAGGCGAACGCAGAGGACGGCGGCAACCGCCGGTTCATCCTTGTGCAGTTGCCGGAAGCCACCGACGAGAAGAGCGAAGCCTACAAGGCCGGTTATCACACGATCTGCGAAATGGGCGAGGAGCGCATCCGCCGCGCCGGCGAGCAGATCAAGGCCGAGATCGACAAAGAGAACGCGCAGATCACGCTCGATGGCGAGCAGCGCCCGGTGCCCGATGTCGGCTTCCGTGTGCTGAGCGTCGGTGACTCCAATTGGAAGGACGCCCACCTGACGCCCGGCGAATACAAGCAGGGCGAGCTCTTCGACATGGTGGACACCGTGAAGCCAGGCCACTCCCCGCTCGATCGTCTGTTCGAATGCCTGCCCGTGTTCCAAATCGAGCCCAGCGCCTCCATCACCCAGCTCACCGCCCCTGCATTCGACGGCCATACGGTCTACAGCGTGGGCGACGGACGGCTCATCGCCTGCCTGGACGACTTCCCCATCACCGAGGAATTGGTCACTGCCATCGCCGACCTGAAGCCGGCGCCGGCGTATGCGGTGTTCTCACAGGACGAGATTCCCGACAGCGCCGCCCTCACGAACGTGACCGAGATCATGCGCCAGCGCACGAACGACTTCACGCGCACGCGCATCTTCTAGCGCGCAGAATGCAGTATCTACGCAAGAACGTTCATAGCGTATGAGGAGTGCATGATGGAATTCATTTTCAAACCCTACGACTATCAAACGAAAGCCGCCAACGCTGTGTGCGACGTGTTCGACGGCCAGCCCTATATGGACCCGCTCAACTACCAACGCACCCAGCCGCGCGTGGCGCCTGCGACGGACGGCACCGTGCAGGGCATGCTCGCGGATGCCTACACCGATCTGGGCTACCGCAATGCCGAGGTGCGCTTGAGCAGCGATGACCTGCTGGCGAATGTGCGCACCGTGCAGAAGGCGAACCAGATCACCCCGCTCACCACAGCGCTGCCGGCGAACGCCCATGGCAGGATCCAGCTTGATGTGAGCATGGAAACAGGCACGGGCAAGACCTTCGTCTACACGAAGACGATCTTTGAGCTCAACAAACGCTATGGATGGAGCAAGTTCATCATCGTCGTGCCGTCCATCGCGATCCGCGAAGGCGTCAAGCAATCGCTCGACAACACCGAGAAGTACTTCTTCACGAGCGGCGTGGATGGCACGGTCGGCTATGGCAAGCGCATCGACTACTTCATCTACGATTCGAGCCACCTCACCGACCTCGACCGCTTCGCATCGTCACCCGACATCGAGGTGATGATCATCAACATGCAGGCGTTCAACACGTCCGTCAAGGAAGGCGGCAAGTCACAGGCGGCGCGCATCATCTTCAGCGAGCGCGACGATTTCGGCTCGCGCAGGCCCATCGATGTGATTGCGAACACGCATCCCATCGTGATTCTTGACGAACCGCAGAAAATGGGCGGTAAGGCGACGCAGAGCGGCATCGATCAGTTCAAGCCGCTGTTCACGATCGGCTACTCCGCCACACACCGCACCAAGCATGTGCCGGTGTATGACCTTGACGCAGTGGATGCCTACAACCTGCGCCTCGTCAAGCGCATCGAAGTGCATGGCATCGAGTTGGAAGGCATGCGCGGCACGGACGGCTATGTGCGTCTGCTCGGCATCGATGTGAAACCCAACCGCGCCCCGCAGGCACGCCTTGAGTTCAAGCGGGTGAGCGCCGCTGGCACGGTGTCGAAGACCACCAAGGCCTTGGATGAGGGCGATGACCTGTACCCAGAGTCCGGCGAACTCGAAGCTTACCGTGACGGGTATGTGATCGCCCCTGGCGGCATCGTGCCGCCCAGTGATGATGCCACGAACGGGAGCAGCGACGCCGACGCCGATGGCGCCGATACCGCCACTGCCGCTGGCTATGTGCGGTTCCTCAACGGCCAACAGGTGCAGGTAGGCGCCAGCATCAACGACAGTGCAGAGCGCGACCTGCGTCGCGCGCAGATTCGCGCCACCATCATGGCACACCTGCGCAAGGAGGAACATCTGTGGGGCAAAGGCATCAAGTGCCTGAGTCTGTTCTTCATCGACGCGGTGAGCAAGTACCGTCGCTACGGCGCCAAGAACGAGCCTCTTGACGGCGAATACGCCACGATGTTCGAAGAGGAATACATCCGCTGCGTCAAGCAATTCATCAACGGTCGCATTGGGCTCGATGCGGAGGGCGGCCTGAGCGATGAGTCGAGCTACCTCAACTACCTGAGCCGCACATTGAGCGACGTGCCCAGCGTGCATGCCGGCTACTTCAGCGTGGACAAGCAGAAGCACATGACCGATTCCAAGGTCAAACGCGGCGAGGACGGCAGCGACGACGAGAGCGCCTACGACCTCATCCTGCGCGACAAGGAACGGCTGCTGAGCGCCGACGAGCCCGTGCGTTTCATCTTCAGCCACTCTGCGCTGCGCGAAGGCTGGGACAACCCCAATGTGTTCCAAATCTGCACGCTCAAGGATTCGTCGAACGAAATCAACAAGCGCCAGGAGGTCGGCCGAGGCCTGCGCCTGTGCGTCGACAGCGCCGGCGTGCGCCAGGATGAGCAGACCCTGGGCGATGAACAGACGTTCCTGGACCTGAACACCCTCACCATCGTCGCCTCCGAGAGCTATGAGAAGTTCGCCACCGACCTGCAGAAAGACATTTCGCAAGATCTTCGCGAACGGCCGACCAAGGTCACCGACGACTTCTTCGCGAAGCTCACCGTGCCAGCCTCGGCGCTGGGGCCGGAGTTCGCGAATGCAGAGGACCCGAGATTCACGCCTCAGGAATCCGAGATCATCCACAAGCATCTGTACAAGGCGGACTACCTTGACGACGCCGACCAGCCGACCGCCAAGTACACCTCTGGCGCCATCAGCCAGGACGTGGACTTCATCGCGGGGCTTCCGGAATCGATTCGGGAATCGCCCAACAGGGCCGCGCTGGTCGCCGCCATCGACTACGGCATGCAGAGCGTGGTGGATGGCACCACGCAGTACCATGTCGCTTCCGCAACCGACGAGAGAATCAGTGACAACCGTCTCAATGCGAACTGGAACAAGGCGGAATTCCAAGAGCTGTGGAAGTCCATCAACCACAAGTACTCCTACACCGTGGAATTCGACGAGCGCGAACTGGTCACGAACTGCGTGAACGCCATCAACGACTCCCTCACCGTTACAGCGCCCACCTACACGATTACGCGCGGCATCCAGCACGACACGCTGAGCAAAAGCGAGGTGGAGGCAGGCTCCTCGATGCACATCACCAAGAAGTCGGCGCGGCAGGAATTGGACGCCGCTCCCGAGACGAACGTCACCTACGATCTGCTCGGCGAGATCGCCGAAGCGGGTGCCGTGACGCGACGGTGCGCGGCACAGATCCTGAGCGCCATCCGGCCCGACAAGTTCGCGCTGTTCCGCACGAACCCCGAGCAGTTCATCGCCAAGGTCGGCTCGACGGTGCGCCAGCAGAAAGCGGCGCAGGTGGTGGAGAGCATCGTCTACCACACCACCGAGGGCACCTACGACCTCAGCATCTTCATGGCGGGCGGCAACAACGACCGTCTGAAGAAGGATGGCGTGGCGACGCGCAAGTGCGTGCAAAAATGGGTGTTCCCCGACGGCGACGTGGAGCACAGGTTCACGGACGGGCTGGAAAGCGGCGAGGAAGTGGATGTGTACGCCAAGCTCCCCCGCGGGTTCCAGATCCCCACGCCGGTGGGCAACTATGCGCCGGACTGGGCGATTGTGCTCAAGGACCCGCACAGCGATGCACGGCATCTGTTCTTCGTGGCGGAGACCAAGGGCAGTCTGGAGACGATGGATCTGCGCGGCATCGAGAACAACAAGATCGCATGCGCCAAGCGCCTGTTCAATGACCTCAAGCTCGATGGCGACAACGTGCACTACGAGAAGGTGGCGGCATACAAGGATCTGCTCGATGCCATAACCGATGCTCCGACCAACACGAGCGCGCATCTCGCTGCCTAGCCGAGGCACCGTTTGCTAGCCTCCGTGATCGGCGCGCCATGGATTGGGCACCGATCAC
>JAQXZM010000082.1 GCA_029227215.1 Bifidobacteriaceae bacterium
TGGCATGCCGCCGCCGACCGTGCGAGTTGGTGATTGTTTCGACCACCCGTGTTACGTGTGCCTCAACAAAGGAACACGGATAATGGGGAACATGGCTGTTTTGAATGATGAAGTGCCGGATGACGATGACTTCGACGCCAATCGCAAGCGCGGCGAATTCGACCACATCACGCCTGACGACGTGGTGAACGGCGGCAACCCTCCGGGATGGCTGTCGGATGCGGAGATATCGCACCTGCGCGGCGAGACGCCGATTCCCTACGTGGTGGTGGTGCCGGTGCGTACCGACGAGACCGGGCAGGTGACGCAGGTGGGCACGCTGCTGGCGGTGGACGACAATGGCACGATCTCGCGCACGCTGGTGGCGGGGCGCGTGCTGTTCCACGAGACGATCCGCAATGCGATCCGCCGCAACATCGCGCGTGACCTGGGCGAGCTGGCGCTGCCGGTGATGCCCGCCACGATGACGCCGTTCACGGTGGCGGAGTTCTTCCCCACGCCCGGGGCGAGCGAATACTACGATCCGCGCCAGCATGCGATCGCGTTGTGCTATGTGGTGCCGATGGCGGGGGATTGCAAGCCGCAGGACGAGACGCTCGACATCGAGTGGTGCGATCCGGAGGAAGCGATGCAGCCAGACTTCTGCGAGCAGGTGCCCAATGGCTGCGGGCGCATCATCCGCGCGGGGCTCATGTGGGCGGGGCTCGTCTGATTTCCTGTCCTGTTGCCTGATTGTTTGTTGCCAGTTGGGTTGCCCGTCAGGCTTCCGGCCTGACGGCTCGGATGCTTGATTGCCCGAGTATTCGCCTGCCTGTTCGCCAGCCTGTTTGATTGTTCGCGATTGGGCGGTCTCCATGCTGTTGGGTAAGGTTGGGGTGGTTGTACTTAAGGAGGAAACTTCAGGATGCGCATTGCGACGACCTTGTACAGGGACGGCGGTTCCATTCCTGTCGTTCTGCTTCACGCCTTCCCCATCGATCACCGTGTGTGGGATGACTGTGCCCAGTCCATGATCGAGCAGGCCGATGCCCAGGGCTTCGAGTCGTTCCCGATCTACGCGCCCGACATGCCCGGTGCTGGCGAAAGCCCGGTGCCGTCCGCGCAAGACACGGGCGCTGTGGACACCGATGGCGCCTACAGCGAGGCGATGGACAACATGGCGCGCGCGATCGTGGACCAGGTGCTCGTCGCGAACGGGCACGAACGCGCCTTCTTCGTGGGCATCTCGATGGGCGCCTACCTGGCGCTCGCCATTCATCGCCTGTTCCCCCAGATGGTGGCGGGCCTGGCGATCGTGGACTCCAAGTCCGCCAACGATGGTGCCGAGGCGCGCGCCGACCGCATTCGCATCGCCAGGGAATGCCTGGAGACGCACAGCGTGGCGTCGGTCATGCATTTCGCACAGCCGCATGAAGGCGATTCCGACTTCAAGAAATCCGCAGAATTCATCACCACGTTCACCCGGTGGATCAACGAGCAGACGCCCGCCGGCGTGGCATGGCGCGAGCTCATGGCGGCGGGCCGCCGCGACGAGACCGACCAGCTCGAGGCACTGCGCGTGCCGGCGGGCCTGGTGAGCGGCGAACGCGACCCTTCGAGCAACCCGGCGATGATGCGCACGCTCGCGCCGCTCATGCGCCACACGCATGTGGACTTCACCCAGATCGATGACGCCGGCCACTTCAGCTGCTTCGAAAAGCCTCGCGAGGTTGCGGCGGCGCTGCTCACGACGTACCGGCGCGTGTGCGACGAACAGATGCGCTTGCATCCGCAGGGCAAGGACGTGGATGCAGCGGTGGAGCCGTTCCAAGAGGCTGCCGGCGCCACGACGGATGCCGCCACGGCAACTGGCGATGAGGCTCCCAGTGCCAAGGATTCCGAGAAGAAGAATTCCGCCGGCCAGGCTGCCGTATCGCCAGCCTCCGCGCCGATCTTCCCCGGCAGCCACCTCATCTCGCCGATTGCGATGATCCAGCCGCTTACGCACCTGCCATTGGCGCAAGACATCATCGATGACCGCACCGCGGACCGCGAGAAGCCCGGGTTCCTCGATCAGATCATGGCGGATGACGCCACGCAGGTGTTCCTTGTCTCGCATGGCTTGGTCGCCGTGCCCAAGACGAGCCGCGCCAATCCGCGCCTTGCGATGCTTCCGGCGCGCTATGTCGCCGATGCGGTGAAGCAGGCGCACGGCGCTGTCGTGATGTTCATGGGCTCGCACACCGTCGCCGGCCACGAGCATCACTACGTGGCGGTGGATATCTCCCGTTCGATGGATGCCGCGCCGGATGCCCGCCATGTGAGCGCCGACAATGATTTCGGCACCGCGGCGGACGCCCCTGCTGCCCAAAGGCTCATGTTCGCCGAGCTGGCGAGCACGCGCTTCGACTGGTGCGATCTGCGCGACTTCGCCCCGGTGGCGCCTGCGCTGGACGCAGGACTCGCCACGCGCGCCGTGAGCCTGGGCGCCTGGCATGCATCCCAGAGGTTCTGCCCATGCTGCGGCAGCCCCGTGGAACCGGTGCACTGCGGGTGGGCGCAGAAGTGCACGAACGAAACGGACGGCAACCGCTTGCTGTTCCCGCGCATCGAGCCCGCCGTCATCACGATGGTCATCGATTCGCATGACCGCGTGCTCATGCAGCACAACAAGGCGTTCCGCGGGAACCTGTATTCGCTGTGCGCCGGCTTCGTGGAGTCCGGCGAGGACCTGGAGCACGCGGTGCGCCGCGAATGCCAGGAAGAGACGGGCGTGCAGCTGGCGGACGTGAAATACATGGGATCCCAGGTGTGGCCGTTCCCCGCGTCCCTCATGGTCGGCTTCGTGGCGCATGCGCTGAGCGAAGACGTGCAGGTGGACGGCGTGGAAGTCGCCGACGCCAAGTGGATGAGCCGCGACGACCTGACCGCCGCGATCGCCCGTGACGAACTGACGCTGCCCGGCAAGGCCGCGATCGCGCGCTATATGTTGGCCCAATGGTATGGCAAGGAGCTGTGATGGCCGAGGACGAGAACAACGACTACCTGCAGACCGGCCCCGCTCCGCGCGATGCCGCCGATGACGGCAGCAATGCTGCTGAGGACGCCGCTAATGTTGATGCCAACGTCAACGCCGCCGCCAACGCCGAGATGCAGAATGCATTCTCCGCTGACGTGCCCGAGCCGGATGCCATGAGCCTGGACGGGTCGGATGCCGAGGCGACGCAGGCATACAATCCGTTCGAATTCATCGACGAAATGCCCGCCGTCCCGCCAGCACCGCCCGTGCAACCGGCACAACCGGCACAGTCTGCGCAACCTGTACAGTCTGTGCAGCACGTGCAGTCAATCCCGCCGGCTCAACCGGTCCAGCAGATTCCGCCGACCCAGCCGGCAGTGCCTGACATTCAGCCAGTGGCTGAATCGTTCCAGTCGACGCCATCCATGAAGCCGGCTCAACAAACGCAACCGGTTCAGCAACCGCAGCCGGTTCAACCGGTGCAATCAACACAACCGGTGCAACCGACACAGCCAATGCAGTCGTCTCCTGTGGAGGAGACGCAGGCGTTCACGCCGGATTTCGCACAACCGCAATCCTTCGCCGAGCCGCAGTCATTCGCACAGACGCAGGCTTTTGCACAACCCCAGTCGTTCGAGCCGCAGCCGCAGCAGACCATTCCGCAGCAAACTGTGCCGCAGCCGCTTATCCCGGAGCCGCTCGAACAGACCCAGGCGTTTGACCCATTCGCCGACGAAGCGGCGTATGCCGCTGTTGCGGCACCTGCCACACAGGATATGCCGGCGCAACAGCCAACGCAGGTGCCTGCAGCGCAATCTGGTATCGCGCAACCTGGTGTCGCGCAATCCGGAATTGCGGAACCCGGCACCGCCGACGCTGGTGTTTCTGATGCTTCCCAGGCGCCAGAGGCCACAGGGATTGCAGAAGGCACAGAGGCCGCCTATTCTTCTGATGACTCTTCCGAAGCCTCTTCCGCCGCCTCGTCTGACACCGCCGGCGCTCCGAACATCGCCGATGAGTGGAACGCCATCATGAACGAGCCGGAGGCGGCGTCGGGCATCGTGCTGCCCGACGAGCAGTCCTCCCAGCGTAAGCGCGTCGCCACGTGGGCAGTCGTGCTCGCCATCGTCGTCGTGGTGTTGCTCGGCGGCATCCTGTTCCTTCACTTCCATTACACGGACCGCGTGGCGCCGGGCGTGACCCTGGGCGGCACCGACATGGGCGGCATGACCGCATCCCAGGCGCGCTCGCAGGTGCAGACGATCGCCGGGCAGACCACGGTGTCGGTGACGGGCAGCGACACGACCGTGGTGGCGACCCTCAACGATCTGGGCGTCACGGTGGACGTGGACAAGACCGTCAACGACCTCATCAACACGAAGCCCGCGAACTCCTTCGGCGGGTTCTTCCAGCGGTTCAACCCGTTCGCGCGGCGCACCGCCAGCCTCGACGCCTCCACTGACGAGAGCACGATGCTCACCTACCTCACCGATTCGATGATCGACGAGGACCAGCGCCTGGAGAACGCAACGGTGAGCTACAACAAGGACCTGTCGCGTTACACCTCCACCGAAGGCAAGGACGGCAAGACCGTGGACCTCGCCCCGGTGAAGGACGCCGTGCAGCAGGCGCTCGCGGACCCCGGCTCCGTGCATTCCGCCACGACCACCGTGACCGACGGCAAGGCGACCGTGACCACGCAGACCGCGACCGATGCGTGCGACCAGGCGAACCAGCGGCTCTCCAACCCGATCGTGCTGCGCACGGACGGCGGCACGAGCCTTACGATTCCGGTCTCCACGATCGCCTCGTGGATCACGCTGACGACCGACCTTGACCAAGGCACGATCACGATGGATTACGATTCCTCCGCCATCGACCAGTACGCCACCGGCTCCATCTCCGATGCGCTCAACCGCGCCGCGGCCGACGAGATCATCGTCAAAGACAATTCCGGCAACCAACTGGGCACGCTCCAAAGCGGCAAGAAAGGCGTGCAGGTCAACGACACCTCCACCGTGGGCTCGCAGATCCTGAGCCTTCTGCAGGGCGGCACCGGCGGCAAGATCACCGTGGGTGCGCAGATCACTGACTACACGACGCAGACGCAGACGCGCAACCTCACCGGTGAGAACGGCGACATGTGGGTGCAGGTCGACCTCACCCAGCAGACGCTCACCGTGTCGAACGGCAGCACCGAGGTCAAGAAGATCGACATCTCCACCGGCACCGCCGGCTCGGTGACCGCCGCAGGCACGTACTTCGTGTGGAGCCGCGCGGAATCCGGGCCCGTCGTGGGTGAGGACACCGGTTCCAACAACCCGCAGTGGGTCACGTACTACAATGGCGACGTGGCGATCCTCGGCGCCGATTGGGATCAGGACTCCATCACCAAGGGCCTGCCGTCCACGCATGGCTGCATCTACATGTCGTCCGCCGACGCCAAGTGGATCTACGACAACGTGAAAGACAGCGTCGTGGTGGTCGTCTCCGGTGGCACGCCGGGCCAGGCCGTGCGCAACGACGACGACAAAGACACAGACAAGGACGAGAACGCCGACAACGGCGACAACAAGGACTCCGACTCCCAGCAGCCCCAGGATTCCCAGAGCTCGCAGAGCAATTCCAGCTCGTCGCCTTCCGCGTCGCCGTCCGCCTCCGCGTCGCCGTCATCATCGTCCTCGGCATCGCCTTCCTCGTCGTCAGCGAAATCCTCCCATTGATGGTTACCATCGGGTAGGCTGGAGCTATGACACAGACACAGCAACAGCCCGTGGCAGGTGACCTGCCGACCGACCTTCGCTATTCGAAGGCGCATGCGTGGGTGCGCGAGGGTGCCGATGGCACGGCGACGGTGGGAATCACCGCCTACGCCGCCGCGCAGCTGGGCAAGCTCGTGTACATCGACATGCCATCCGAAGGCGACGAACTCGATGCCGGCGAAGAGTCGTTCGATGTGGAGTCCGGCAAGTCCATCTCGCCGTTCGTGAGCCCGGTGAGCGGCGAAGTCACGCAGACCAATGCCGCCGCCGATGACGATCCCACGATCGTGAACCGCGATCCCTACGGCGAGGGCTGGCTCGTGAAGCTCGCGCTTGCCGATGCCGATGCAGCAGCCGTGCCGGATGGTCTGATGACTGCCGATGAATACAAGGAATTCGTGGAAAACCAGGGATGAGGTTCCAACACGATGAGCACATTGGGGAGATTCCACAGGAGGAGGCCGCATAAGGGCTTCTCCCTGCAGCCTGATACCGAGACGCTCGCCAAGATTCCTCAGGCCGAGGAACTGGCGCGCCAACTCGGCGATGCCTCGCACGACGATGACGGCGTGGCTGGCGATGCCGGCAATCCCGCAGAAGCGCAGTCGCCGAGCACAGGCATTAGGCCGAGCACAGACACCAGCGGTCTCAGCAAAGACGAAGCCGCGACTGGCGGCATGCCCACCGAGCCCATCGACATGATGCCGGACACCCCGATCCTCGCGCGGCGCGTGGAGACGCTGTTCGACAACGTGAGCGACGAGGAAAGCATCGAAAACAAGCCCAGGCTGGTGCAATTCGGCCGGTGCGTCGCCACAACGGGCTTCAACGTGTGGACGCGCCTTTCCGCCCGGGAATCACGCCGCATGGGGTGGACGCCGCGTGTGGAACCCTATGTGGGTTACGGCACCACGGTGTTCTCCCGGCTCATCTGCCGCACCACCTATGCGCCGCAAGGCCAGGAGCGACGCCCCGTGCGCGCGGGCATCCGCCAGGTGTTCATGGTGCCGGCGGGGCATGTGCGCGTGGCGGTGAGCATCGACGGCGCCCCTGTGCTCGCCGTGCAGGTGGGGTCGTCGGAGACCTTCGACCATCTGGACCCCTCGAAGGTGCGCAGCAGTGCGTCCATCGCCTCGGATTCCCAAGGCTACCTGGACCTTCTTATCGAACGCCGCCTCACGCCTGGCGTGCATGACGTGGAATACACGGTCGGCAACCGCCGCGCCGTCCACTCCCAGTTGCTCACCATCCCTACGGACACGAGCGTGGGCATCATCTCGGACGTGGACGACACGATCATGATCACCGACGTGCCCCGGCTGTGGAGCGCCATGTTCAACATGCTGTTCCGCAATCCGTACCGCCGCCGCGCGGTGCCCGGCATGCCCGAGTTCTACCAGCGGTTGCGCAAGACGCTGCCGACCGCGCCGTTTTTCTACCTTTCCACGTCGCCATGGAACGTGGAAAGCAGCATCCGCCACCTGATCCGCGCCAACGGCTACCCGGGCGGCCCCCTGCTGCTGCGTGACTTCGACCCGCGCCCCAAGACGTTCATCCCCTCCGGCGTGCAGCACAAGCTTGAGTTCGCCGACCAGCTCATGAGCGACTTCCCGCACATGCGCTTCATCCTCCTGGGCGACGACGGGCAGCACGATCCCACGACGTATGCGACGATCGCCAACAAATACCCCGGTCGCGTGGCGGCGATCGGCATCCGCCAGATCAAGCGCCGAGGCTGCCTCGAAGCCACCCAGACCGTGCCGGACGTGGACGTGCCGGTGTTCTACGGCACCACGGGCGACATCCTCTCGCGTGCGATGATGCCATTCGTCCAGACCCTCGCGAACGACTGGCAGCGCCCCGCGCAAAGTTGAGGAGCCTGGTCAAAGCGGGCCGGCCACGGCATGCCGGCGTGACGGATTCAGCAGCGATATCGCAGCGATATCGCAGCGATACAGTAGCGAAACAACAGTCGTGAAGCAGCAAGCAGCGAAACAGCAAGCACAGGAGCAATGAGGCTATGACAGACAATCCGATGGATTCCCTGACGGCACCGGGATACCCGCCCGCCAAGCGGGTGCCGAGCCAGCGCACGGCGCACGGCGACACTTTCACCGACCCATATGAGTGGATGCGCGACAAGGAGTCGCCCGCCGTCGCCGACTATGTGACGGCGCAGAACGAGCTGTTCAAGCACCGCATGGCGCCGTACCGCGACCTGACCCAGACGCTCGTGGGCGAGTTGCGCGGCCGTGTGCACGAGACCGACATGTCGGTGCCGGTGCGCGTGCATGGCTACTGGTATTTCGGTCGCACCCACGAGGGCCAGCAATACGGCATGAGCTGCCGCGTGCCGGTGCGCGACGCGGACGACTGGACGCCGCCGACGGTGGATCCGGCCGCGCCGTTGCCAGGGGAGGAGGTCATCTTCGACTCCAACAAGGAGGCGCAAGGGCATGACTTCTTCCGCGTGGGCACCATGGACCTGAGCCGCGATGGCAGGTGGATGCTCTACGGCGTGGACGTGCACGGCGACGAACGCTATGACCTGCACATCCGCGACCTCGCGACCGGGCAGGACCTGCCTGAGCACATCGATGGCGTGGCGTCCAACGGCTTGATCACCCCGGATGGCAAGTGGGTGTTCTACACGAAGGTGGACGCGGCATGGCGACCCTACGCCGTGTGGCGGCACCGCGTGGGCACGCCCGCCTCCGACGACCAGGAGGCCTGGCGCGAAGACGATGAGCGCTTCTGGGCGGGCGTGGGGATGTCGTTCGACGAGAAGCGCATCGTCATCGGCACCGATTCCAAGACGACCACCGAGGTGCTGCTCCTGCCCGTCGACGACCCGACCGGTGCGTTCGTGCCGTTCATCCCCCGCAAGGAAGGCGTGGAATACGACGTGAGCTTCGCGTCCTTCGAAGCGGAGGGTGATGCCGTTGATACCGCGACCGGCGGTGCCGTTTCCGCCGATGGTGCGGCGGGCGGTGCCATTCCGCTTGCGCTCGTCATCCACAACGTCACGAACCCCAACTTCGAGATCGACGTGATCGACATGCGCTCGCACGAGCCGCCATACACGCTGGGCGAGGGGCAGGTCGTGGCGGTCGGCAGTCCCTACGGCTGCGAGAAGGCAAGCGATGCCGACCGTGCGGTGCCCGTGGATACGCCGTTCTCCGATCCGCGCAATCCCGCGATTCTGCAAGGCCTGGCGGGTCTGCGTGTCGACGGGATCGGCATGTACCGCCGTTTCGTCACGCTCGAATACCGCGCCGGCGGCCTGCCGCACATCGCAATCATGAAGAAGACGGACGCGCGCCGCGCGTTCGAGAACGGCACGCCGTGGGAATTCACGCCCATCGAGCCCACGCCCATCGACTCAGCCGACTCGGCCGATGCCGACGACGCTGGCGACGCCAGCGCCACGGCGCTGTACAACATCGGATTCGTCGAGAACCCCTCCTACGAAGCGCCGACCGTGCGGTATTCGTACACGAGCTTCACGCGCCCGGTGCAGCTGCATCAGCTCAACGTCACGACCGGGGAGGACAGCGTGCTCAAGCGCCGCGAGGTGCCGCACTACGACGCGTCCGTCTACCGCGAGATGCGCGTGTGGGTGCGCGTGCGCGACGGGCAGAACGTGCCGGTTTCGCTTGTGTGGCGACGCGGCCTGGCGCCGGCGCTTGATGCCGTGGCGGATGGCGAATCCGCTGATGGCGTTGATGGCGCTCGTTCCGCTGGCAGCGCGGCCGAGCCGCATATCGCCGCGCCCAGCGTGGAGTCGATGATCGCCGCGAACCGCGCCGCCGAAGCGGCGGCTGCCGATGCCGAGGGGAAGCCGGCTGCCGCCGATTCCTGGCTCGCGCAGGACGCGCCTGAAGCTCCGGCGATGTTCATCACTGGCTACGGCGCCTACGGCATCAGTTCCGATCCCGGCTTCTCGGTGGCGCGCCCCAGCCTGCTCGACCGCGGCGTGGTCTATGCGCTGCCTCATATTCGCGGCGGCGGCGAGATGGGTCGCGCATGGTACGAGCAAGGCCGGCGTGCTCACAAGATCGCCACGTTCACCGACTTCATCGACGTGACGGCGGCTTTGCAGGCGCAAGGCTGGGTGGCGCGCTCGCGCACCGTGGCATGCGGCGGCTCGGCGGGCGGCCTGCTCATGGGTGCGATCGCCAACATGGCGCCCTACCTGTATGCGGGGGTCGAGGCGGACGTGCCGTTCGTGGACGCGCTCACTTCGATGCTCGACCCCGACCTGCCCCTGACGGTGACGGAATGGGACGAATGGGGCGACCCGGTGCACGATCCGGCGATCTACCGCTACATGAAGTCCTACTCGCCCTACGAGAACACGGCGACCGCGGCAGAGCGCGACGCCGCCTTCGGCACCACGCACTTCCCGCACATGTTCATCACCACGTCGATGAACGACACCCGCGTGCTGTACGTCGAGCCCCTCAAGTGGATCGCCCGCCTCCAGGAATCCGCCGTGAGCACCGACACGATCGCCCGCATCGAGATCGAAGCCGGCCACGGTGGCGGCAGCGGCCGCTACCACCAGTGGACCCAAGTCAGCGAAGAAAACGCCTGGACCCTCGCCACGATGGGCATCCAAAAATAACAGTGGCGAAGTCTCCTCTTATCCCACGCTCCACCCACCCTTCTGTGCCATACGTCGCAGCGTTGAACCGGTGCAGCCAAGGGGAAAGCATGTGCCATGCTGGGTTTGGGAACGGTGAAGATGCCTGGTCGTTGCTATCGGGGAGGCGGGGGGGGGCGCCCGCCGGGCCGGAGGGGAGGCGGCGCAGCGGGCGGGG
>JAQXZM010000083.1 GCA_029227215.1 Bifidobacteriaceae bacterium
GGTCGGGGCCACCCCCCGCGGGGGGCGGAGACGCGGGGCCTCTGGGGCGGCGCGGCGCAGCGCCTGAACCGCCCCAGCGAGTGGGGGCGCGCGCAACGCGACTCGGTGTTCGTGTTCGACGAGCCCACGATCGGCCTGCACCCGCAGGACGTGCGCACGCTGCTTGGCGTGTTCCAGACGCTCATCGACCATGGTGCCACCGTCGTCGTGATCGAACACGACCTTGACGTGATCCGCAACGCGGACTGGATCATCGACATGGGTCCGCTCGGCGGCGTGCAAGGCGGGCGGATCGTGGCGCAGGGCACGCCGGGGCAGGTGCGGAACAACCCGGAGAGCCTTACCGGGCGGTTCCTCTGAGGTTGTTTTGCTGCGCTGTTTGGCTGAGATTGTTTGGCTGGGACTGTTTGGCTGGCGGCTGATTGTGACGCGTCGGTGGTTCCAGACATGCGATAATGGCCCGAAACAATGAATTGGCGACGAACGATTCCTGTCGTTTGCAATCGCCAATCACCCCAACTCTCCATCATCCTCGTCCATCATCCGCAGAACCGATATTCCCGGATCCAAATCCCCGGGCACAATCCCCGGACCAGCGCAATCCCGCGACCCATCGCAAAGGCAGGCATCATGCATATCGAACACATCGCCCTCTATGTCACCGACCTCGAGGCGGCGCGCACTTTCTTCGAGCGCTACCTCGGCGCCACGTCGAACGCACGCTACCACAACCCCCGCACGGGATTCTCCTCATACTTCCTCACGTTCGGCGACGATGCGAACCGCGACTATTCGAACGGAAATGATGCGGACGGAAAAGATGCGAACGGAAAAGATGCGAACGGTGCGGGCGCGAACGGTGGGAGCGCCGGGGAAGCGGCCACGCAGAGCGCGGGCAACAGCGGCGCGCGCCTCGAGATCATGACACGGCCCGACATCGTCAACGAACCCAAGCCCGCGTTCCGCACCGGCTACAACCACATTGCGTTCAGCCTGGGCAGCCGCGAACGCGTCGACGAGCTCACGGCGCGGCTGCGCAAGGACGGCTACGAGGTGATGTCCGGCCCGCGCGTGACCGGCGACGGCTACTACGAAAGCTGCATCGTGGCGCTGGAAAATAACCTCATCGAACTGACGGTGTGACCTGTCCATCCCGCGTCGATTCCATTCCGTGCCGCGCGCCCGCTCCCGACGAATCGGCGTGCCATAGTGCGAAACGTCCGAAACAGTAAGAAACGTCGGGACGCCGAAACAAAACGCCGACCCGCCCGCCCGACTGTGATGAAAACAGGCCGGGACGTGACGGATCGGCGTTTTGCACAACGGCTCAAGCGCAGCGCAGGCTGGTTGCCAGCGGCGGGCGGCTCAGCGCTTGACGAGGTATTTGGCCTCGGCGAAGGACTCGCGCACCATGTTGTTAAGGAGCATGTCGTCCGGCGAGCCGGCGGCGATGCCCCGCACGTTTGTGTAACCTTGGTCGCGCGCGATTTGCAGGGCGCGGAACACATGGAAGTTGTTCGTCACGATGCCGACGGAAGGGTCGCCGGCAAGGGGAATGCCGGAGGCAGACATGGGGACTTTTATGCCGTTTGCTTTGCGTTCCTCGATGATCGCGTGGCTGTTGCGCAGGTTCTCCACGGTCGTGGTGGAATCGGGCTCCTCGATGATGCGCGAGCGGTCGATGTGCCCGTCCTTCACCAGATAGTTCGCCATGGTTTCGGCTTCGGGAACCGGCTCGTTGGGGCCTTGGCCGCCAGACACGATGCAGGTGGTGTCCGGATTGGCGCGCAGATACGCGGCGGCCTTGTCAAGCCGGAAGCGCAGCACGAGGCTGGGCGTGTCTTCGTCGTAGACCTGCGCGCCGAGCACGATGATGTATCCAAGGTCCGGCTCGCCCTCGTCATGCATGTGGACGGCGATGGCGGCCTGCGAGCCGCCGAAGAACCCGAGCGCCGCGCACAGCACGATGGCGATGGGGATGCGCGCGGCGTTGGGCATCGCATGCCACCAATGGAACCAGATAGCCGCCGCCCAGACGGCGAGCGCGAGGGCGAGCGCCACCCAGAACAGCCAGAACGACGTGCCGGTGTGCGTGTTGTAGACCTGGCGGGCGTACCACAGGCTGGCGAACGCGGCGAGTATGACGATGCACGTCATCGTCTCGCGCAGCGGGAAGCCGGTGCGGTGCGGGGTTGGGATGGAGGCACCGGTGGCGTCGTTTGCTGCGGTGTCGCCTGCCGTGCCGAGGAAGGGGCTGTTGCTGGGATCGGGGCGTTTCCCGTTCTGCGGTGTGTTCTCCATTGGTTCTCCCTGATTGCTGCGCTGAGTGATGCGTTCCGTGTCCCATCGTGGCGATGAATCCCGGAGTGCCTGCTTCGTTTGGCGTTTCCGCCTTGCGGCGCGTGCCATTTGCGTGTGCCTTCAGTATATCGGGTTTCGGCGTGTCGTGGCTTTGACTTCAAGTGCACTTTAAGTCATATCGTGAAGTCGTGAGTGAAAGATTGCCCCGCGGCGTGAAAGGAGCTTCGGCATGACTGATACGGATATGACCGGCGCAGGTATAACTGGTGCAGGTATGACTAGCACGGCGGATTCTGTGCTTTCCCAGACGTTCACGCTCAACAACGGGGTCACGATCCCCAAGCTCGCCCTGGGCACGTGGCTCATCGAGGGCCAGCAGGCGACCGATGCGGTCAAGTCTGCGTTGGCAATGGGCTACCGCCACATCGACACCGCCGAGGCGTATGGCAACGAGGCGGAGGTCGGCCTGGGCGTGCGCGAGTCCGGGCTCGACCGCAAGGACGTGTTCGTCACCACCAAGCTTGCCGCCGAGTACAAGGACTATGATTCGGCGGCCGCTGCAATCGAGGAGTCGCTGCGCAAGCTCGACCTGGGCTACATCGACATGATGATCATCCACAGCCCCCAGCCGTGGAAGGCGGTCAACCAGTCCGACGACCGCTATGAGAAGGGCAACGTGGAGGCGTACCGCGCCCTCGAAGACGCGTACAAGGCGGGCAAGATCCGCGCCATCGGCGTCTCGAACTTCCTCGAGCATGACCTCGACAACATCCTCGCCAACTGCACGGTCACGCCGGCGGTGGACCAGGTGCTCGCGCATATCACGAACACCCCGTGGAGCGTCATCGACTACTGCAAGCAGCATGGCATCCTCGTGGAGGCGTATTCGCCCATCGCGCACGGCGTGGTGCTGGGCAACCCGCAGATCAAGGCGATGGCGGATCGTTACGGCGTGAGCCCCGCCCAGCTGTGCATCCGCTACGACCTGCAGCTAGGCATGCTGCCGCTGCCCAAGACCGCGAACCCCGAGCACATGTGCTCCAACGCGCAGGTGGACTTCGAGATCTCCGACGAAGACATGGAGACGCTCAAGCACCTCGAGCACATCAAGGACTACGGCGACCAGGGTTTCTGGCCCGTGTACGGCGGCAAGATCTGAGAACTGCGCGAGGCATACGGAGATGCACAGCAAGCGTTCATGCGGTGAGTTTCGACACTGAACGAGACCAGGAGGTGACTGGCGGTCATGGGCGAGAAGAAGCACAAGAAGCGGCAGA
>JAQXZM010000084.1 GCA_029227215.1 Bifidobacteriaceae bacterium
CGCTCGGAGCGGCCTTCGGCGGTGACCTCCTCGTTGGCGAGCACGGTGCCCAGGCCCGGGCACCAGTTCACCGGGGACTTGGAGATGTAGGCGAGGCGGAAGTCGTTGAGCACGTCCGCCTGCTGCGCTTCGGTGAGGGAATCCCAGCCCTTGCCTTCATAGCCGGGGATGGCGCGCTTGCCGGAGCGGAACTGCTCCACGAGCTCGCTGATCGGGCGGGCGGAGCCCTTGCCGCCGTCCTTGCGGGTGAAGTCGGGGTCGTACCACGAATCGTAGATGCGCGAGAAGATCCACTGCGTCCAGCGCACGTAGTTCATGTCGGTGGTGGCGAAGCTGCGGCGTTCGTCGAGGCTCAGCCCCAGGCGGTGCAGCTGGCGGTGCATGTTGGCGATGTTCTGCTCGGTGGTGATGCGCGGGTGCTGGCCGGTCTGCACGGCGTACTGCTCGGCGGGCAGGCCGAAGGCGTCGTAGCCGAGGGCGTGGAGCACGTTCTCGCCCTTCATGCGGTGGTAGCGGCTCACCACGTCGGTGGCGATGTAGCCCAGCGGATGGCCCACGTGCAGGCCCTTGCCGGAGGGGTACGGGAACATGTCGATGACGAAGTACGGCGAGCGCCCGTCAGCGTTGCGGCCCTTGCCGTCCGTCAGGTCGCCCTTCACGTTCGCGGCCCAGAACGTGCCTTCCTTGTCCCACTTGTTCTGCCACTTCTCTTCGATCTTCTGGGCCAGCGCCGCGTTGTAGCGGTACTCGGGCTCGCGGTCTTCAGAAACACCGGACTCGGCCATTGTTCTCCTCACGTGACGCGGCGCATTGCGCCGGATTGTCAACTGTTGTCTACTTGTCTACTTGTCTACTTGTCTACTTGCAAACTATTGCAAAGCCTGCTTGCAAAGTTGCTTGCAAAGTCATCAAAAATCGCGCCGCAAGCCCCACGCAACCCCATGCGACGCATTGCGTGGCGCAGACGGTACGCTGATTCCAAAATTATCGTGAATCATGTGGACACGCCGCGCCCCGAACCGTTCAGCATGCGAACCTTTCGTAAGCGGTCCTTGGCTGGGTTCATGTCTGGGATCGTGGCTCGTTCCATGGCGGAGCGAGCCGACCGTCACGCCGTCATGCCGTCTTGCCGATCGCCGAGTTGACGGTGAAGCCGTCGACCGAAAGGTGGGATTGCACGCTGGAGTTCCAGCTGCCATCGTTCACCATGCGCTGCAGCGCGTCGTCCACGTTGTCGCGCAGCTTCGAATCCCCGGCGGGCAGCGCGATGCCGTAGCCCACCGTCGTGAGCGGCGAGCCGAGCAGTCTCACCACGCCCGAGCCGTTGTTTTTCTCGATGCCCGCGAGCACGAGGTAGTCGCCCTCCACTGCATCGGAGGTGCCGGAGAGCAGCGCGGTCACGCATTTGGAGTAGCTCGACGTCGTGATGGTGGTGGCGCCCGCTTTCGCGATGGTGCTCGCCACGCCCGGCGCCACGTAGCCGTCCACGGTGCAGACGGTCTTGCCCTTGAGGTCCTGGATGCCGCTGATCGCGTCCGCGTCGGACGTGCGGATGAGCAGGTCCTGGGCGGCGTTCACATAAGGCTGGGAGAACTCGATGTCGTCGGTGGTGCCGTCGAGGTCGGCGTGCACGCCCACGATCATGTTGACGTCGCCCTTGCTCAGCAGGTCGTCGCGGTCGGCGTTGCTGGCCTCGCGCCAGCTGATCTGGTTGACGGCGTAGCCGAGGCGGTTGGCGACGTACTCGGCGACGTCCACGTCGAGGCCGGTCAGGTCGCCCGACAGCTCCATCGCCACGCCCGGACGGTCGTAGGCGATGCCGATGGTGATCGTGGGGCCGGCGACATTGCTCACGCTGACGGATTCGCCGCAGCCGGCGAGCGGCGACACCGCGGCGAGCACCAGCGCAAGCGTCGCCGCGATGCGCGTGCGCAAACGCTTCGCGCCACGCCCCGCGTCAGCGCTCATGCCAGTGCCCTTGCCGGTGCCTTTGCCAGGCTGTGCTGCGGACTTGGTGTGCAATGCGTGAAGAATCGACATATGACTCATAGTAACGGCACCCGTTCATCGCACCCGCGTGGGAGCGATGCCATGACGCGATGCCACGGGAGCGATGCCACGGGAAGCAATACCACGGCAAGGCATGCGGCATCCGTCACTTGAACATCTTGGAGCGTGTGAGAATCCACGCCACGATGGCGGCGAGCACGATCGAGACGATGACGACGACCGCGAAGCCCCACTGGTCCCCCGTGAGGGGCATGCCGAGCATGCCGCCTTGCTGGAAGTTCATGCCGAACATCGAGAAGATGAGCGTGGGCACCGAGATGACGATGGAGATGATGGTGAACACGCGCATCACGTTGTTGAGGTTGTTCGACACGATGGAGCCGAAGGTATCCGTCATGCTCGCAAGAACGCCGCTGTAGATGTTCGCCATCTCGATTGCCTGTTTGTTTTCGGTGATGACGTCGTCGAGCAGGTCCGCGTCGTCCGGGTACTGGCGGATGCGGTCGAGGCTCGTCATCTTCTCGAGCACGATTTCGTTCGACTTCAGCGACGTGGCGAAGTAGACCAAGGTCTTGCTCAGCTCCATGAGCTGGATGATCTCCTCGTTGCGCATCGAATCGCGCAGGCGGAATTCCAGCTTGTCGCTTTCACGGTCGATGATGCGCAGGTAGCGCAAGTACATCGTGGCGTTGCGGTACAGAATCTGCAGGATGAAGCGTGACTTCATGAAGGTGTTGAACCCGCGGATCGTGCCCTCCATGAACGGATGGAGCAAGGGGGTGTCCTTCATGCAGACGGTAACGATGAAATCCTCGGTCACGATGATCGACAACGGGATGGTCTCGTACCAGTCGCGGCCGCCGCGCTCCTCGACGGTGGGGATGTCCACGATGATCATCGTGTAGCCTTCCTCCACGTCCACGCGCGAGCGTTCCTCATCATCCAAGGGCGCGCGCAGATCGGCGAGGTCGATGTCGCACGCCGTGGCGACGGACGTGAGCTCCACGTCGGTGGGATCGGTCAGGCATAACCAGGATCCAGGCTCGGGTTTCTCAATCGGCTTCGTATGTGAATTCACCGTGCTGAACATTCTCAGCATTCCGATCACCTGCCCCTCAGTGTTGCCGTTTACCTACCTTCATGACCCGTTCACTTCGGATCAACCTATAGAAGAATACTCTCCGGCGTGGGCAAGGCACGGGTCGGAAAAGTGAATTCTTGGCGACATTCCAACCATCAGCCGAATCGTTGCCGACGCGGGCAGGTTGCGAAAATCCTTGCAATACCAACACGACACGCCGAGTTTTGCGAAACGGAGAATCCAACGTATAGTAGTCGAGGTTCGCAAGAACGGGGCTATAGCGCAGCTGGTAGCGCACCTCCATGGCATGGAGGGGGTCAGGGGTTCGAATCCCCTTAGCTCCACAAATCAAAGACCGCAATCGAAAGGTTGCGGTCTTTTTGTTTTCCTATCCATCGTCAAAGGCCCCTACCGCAGCTGGGCATACAGAGCAACGCCCAACTTGGAATTCCGGCCAGCATTGCCGCGAATTTTGGCGCGAATAACGTACGGAACCTCCAGCCGGGCGTCAAGCGTTGCGCCCAACTGAGGGTTCCGTCCGTCAGCTTCCCAATGCCTTGGAATCCCGGTCAGCCTGCGGCTGCCTCACTCGGTCGGCACATCGCCGGACTGGGTGTGGTCGAACACCGGCTTGTTGGAGGCATCGAAGGTGTAGACGCCGATGTTCGCGGAGCTCGGGTCGTTGTTCTGGTTGAACGGTCCGATGCCAGTCTGACCCTGATACTGGATTTCCTTGCCGTCCTTGAGCAGGGCGAGGCAGGCCTTGTAGGAGTCGCACTTCTCGCCACCCGTGGAGCCGGAGACCGCCGCCATGTTCGCCTGGATCGTCTTGCCGTCGGCGCTGCCACCCTTCTGCGCGGCGAGCGCGGCGAGGATGATGCCGTCATAGGTCTCGGCGCCGTAGGTCGTGACGTTCTTCATGTCCACGCCGGTGGACTTCAGACGGCTGACGAAGTCGTCGGAGGGGTTCACGCCAGGGATCGTGCCCTTGGAGCCTTCGAGCACACCCGCGTCCACGTCGTCGGAGTAGTCCTGCGTGTTGCCATCGACGAAGTAGAGCTTCTTCGTGTTCACGCCGGCGGAGACGAGCGCCTTGAGCAGCGGCACGGTCTGGTCGAACGCGATGATGAGCGTCGCGTCAGGGTTCGAGGCCTTGATGGCGGTGGCGATGGACGAGAAGTTCGTCTCGGTGGGGTCGAAGGTGTCGGTCTCGCCGTAGACGATGCTCACGCCCGCCGCCGTGGCGGTCTTGACGATCGTGTCGCGCAGGCCGGTGCCGTAGTCATCGTTGAACGTCGCGATGGCGAGCTTCTGCACGCCGTCCTGGGCGATGAGGTTGCCCATCACCGCGCCCTGCACGGAGTCCGGCGCGACGGTGCGGAAGAAGTAGTCCGACACGCCCGACAGGCTCGTGGACGTGGCGCCCATCGACAGCATCGGTACGTTCTGCGCGGTGATCGTCTTGTATGTGTTCTTGACGACGGAGCTGGACGCCGGGCCGATGATGAACGACGGGTTCTTGCTCAGCACGGACTGCGTGGCGGACGTGTTCTGATCGGCGTGGTCGGCGTCGGAGGTGTCGGCGTCCACCGTGGTGATCGGGTTGCCCAGTACGCCGCCGGCGTCGTTGATGTCTTGCACGGCGAGCTTCTCGGCGGCGAGTTCCGGCGGCGCCAGCGAGGCGAGGGAGCCGGTCTCGGGCCACAGGCCTCCCAGCACGAAGTTCGTCGTGGAGGATGCGGAGGCGCTCGAGCTCGCTCCTCCGGAGCTCGAGCCGCAGCCGGCGAGCGCGAGCACGGCGGCGGATGCCGCGGCGACGGCGGTGACGGTCGCCTTCTTGATGCGCCGTGCATCAAGACGATGGGTGCCTGCGTGACGGGTGCCTGTGGGATTGCCTGTGGGATTGATTGCCTTCATCTGAATCACCATTCCTTCTCATGACGGGCGTTGCCACATGCTGGCGGATTGCCAAATGCTGTCGGATGACGGGATGTTGGCCGATGCCAGGCCGTGGCGGACTGCCGATTTTGGTGACGATCCCGAACGGTCGTTGCGTGTTCGGGAATCATTGATTCGCAATATATGTGGCTTCGTCGCAACGTTTGTGTGGCGCACATTAACCGAACGTGTCTTTTGAAAAGAATCAGAAACACTAGAGTTTTTGCTGAATTTCTGGCATGGCGAAGCCGCCGTCGGGCGATGCCCTTCGGCGGCATTCAACGGGCACGGGCGGCGCTACCGCCCCTCGTCCGCCACTTCCTGCTCGAGGTTGCCCAGGTACAGCGAGACGACCTTCGGGTCGTTCATGAGGTCCCGACCCTTGCCGGAGTATGCGTTGCGGCCCTGGTCGAGCACGTAGCCACGGTCGCAGATCTGCAGGCAGCGCCGCGCGTTCTGCTCGACGATGACGACGGACACGCCCGCCCTGTTGACCTTGCGCACACGGATGAACGTCTCGTCCTGCAGCATCGGCGACAGGCCGGCGGACGGCTCGTCGAGCAGCAGCACGGAGGGTTTCATCATGAGGGCACGCGCCATCGCGACCATCTGGCGCTCGCCGCCGGAAAGCTGGCCGGCGAGCTGGCCCTTGCGGGCGCCGAGCTTGGGGAAGATGGAGCACACGTAGTCGAAGCGCTCGTTGAACAGCTTCGGCGCCTGGAACGCCCCCATGCGCAGGTTCTCGGCGATCGTGAGGCTGGGGAACACGTTCTCCGTCTGGGGCACGAAACCCACGCCGCGCGCAACGAGCCGGTCGGCGCGCATGTTCGTGATGTCCTCGCCCTTGAGCGTGAGCGTGCCCGAATGGATGTGCACGAGACCGAACAGCGACTTGAGCAGCGTCGACTTGCCGGCGCCGTTCGGGCCGATGATGCCCACGATCTCGCCCTGGTGCAGCGTGAGGGAGGCGCCGTTGAGGATGTTCACGCCCGGGATGTAGCCGGCGACGAGGTCCTTCGCGTCGAGCAGCGGCTCACCTTCGGGCTCCCCTACATGGATCTGCGCGCGGGTGAGCCGAGTGCCACCCTCCGCGGGGGACGCGACTCCCTGAGCGGCTCCCCCAGTGGTTTCGTTCTTGGTGGTTTCGTTCTTGGTGGTTTCGACCGTTGCAGCGTTCATCGCTTTGCCTCCTTCGCTGTGTCCGTACCGCCCGGCGCCGCGGCAACGGCTGCGTCCGCCGCGTCATCGTCCTCGAGCACGGAATCGTCGCCCAGGTCGATGTTCGCGTGGGCGCCCAGATAGGCGTCGATGACGGCGGGGTCGCTCATGACGGTCTTGGGCTGGCCTTCGGCGACGATCCTGCCTTCCGCCATGACGGTGACCCAATCGGCGATGTGGCGCACCATGTTCATGTCATGCTCGACGAACAGCACCGTCGTGCCTTCCTCGCGCAGCGCGAGGATGTGGTCGAGCAGCGACTGCTTGAGGGCGGGGTTCACGCCCGCCATCGGCTCGTCGAGCATGACGAGCTGCGGGTCGCTCATCAGGGCGCGCGCCATCTCCAGCAGCTTGCGCTGGCCGCCGGAGAGCGAGCCGGCGTAATCGTCCTTCTTCTTGATGAGCAGGAAGCGTTCGAGCAGCGCCTCCGCCTTCTCGACGTTCGCCTTCTCCTGCTTGCGCCAGAAGACCGGGAACAGCGCGCGGAACATGCCCTCGCCCGGCTGCACCGGGGCGCCGAGCAGCATGTTGTCGAGCACGGTGAGCCGGCTCATGACCTTCGTGAGCTGGAACGTGCGCACCATGCCCATGCGGGCGACCCTCTCGGGCTGCACATGCTCCATGTCCTTGCCGTCGAACCGCCAGGTGCCGGTGTTGGGCGTGTCGAAGCCGGTCATGAGGTTGAAGAACGTCGTCTTGCCGGCGCCGTTGGGGCCAATCAGCGCCGTGATTCCGTGGCGCTCGATCTCGAAGTGCTTCACGTCCACCGCCGTCATGCCGCCGAAGCGGCGGGTCACGTTGTCGGCGACGAGGATGGGGTCGGGCTTGCGGGCGCCGGGCGTGTTCTCGACGAACTTGAGGTCCTCGGTCACCTTGTCGCGGTACGCGGTGGAGATGAGCTTCTCGCCCTCGGGCGCCTTCGTGGCCCATTTCGCCAGGTCATGGAAGGGCACGCCGGGCTGCACGGTGTTGGATCCGGATTTGGATTGAGAGGCGTTGGATTGAGAGGCACCCGCTGCGCCCGAGTGCGCCAGCTGCGGGGTTTTCGTTGTGTCACGCATGGAAGGCCAGCTCCTTTCTGTCGCCCAGCAGGCCTTGCGGTCTGAAGATGACCAGGCACATCAGCGCGACGCCGACGATGACCCAGCCGAGGGCTTCGATCTGGTTGGACGAGATGACGGTGGCGGGGATCGCGCCGCGCATGAACTCCTTGACGAAGGTGAGCAGCACCCACAGCAGGCAGGAGCCGAGGATCGGCCCCAGGATCGTGGCGGCGCCGCCGAGCAGCAGGATCGTCCAGGTGTAGAACGTCACGGTGCGGCCCAGGGAATCGGGCTGCACGGAACGCGGCAGCACGAACAGGATGCCGGCGAGCGCGCCGAACATGCCACCGAGGATGAGCGACTCCATCTTGTATTTCGTCACCGGCTTGCCCAGCGAGCGGATGGCGTTCTCGTCCTCGCGGATGCCCTTGAGCATGCGGCCCCACGGCGAGTGGAACCAGCGCCAGCACAGCAGCGCGGCGATGGCGACGAGCGCCCAGGCGACGATGCGCAGCCACCACGAGTTCGCGATGTTGTTGCTGTAGGTCCACCAGCCGATCGTCGTCGTGCCGTCGGGCAGGGGCGAGAGCTCCTCGAACTTCTCGGTGAAGTCCTGCGGGGAGATGCCGCCGGAGCCGCCGGTGACGTGCGTCATGGCGGTGGAGCGGCCGATGATGCGGATGATCTCGGCGGCGGCGAGCGTCACCATCGCCAGGTAGTCGGGGCCGAGCCGCAGCGTGGGGATGCCGAGCAGCAGCGCGTAGATGACGGCGAGGAGCAGGGCCGCGCACACCGAGGTGAACAGGTTCGCGCCCATCGCCTGTGTGATGGCGAAACCGTAGGCGCCCAGCAGCATGAAGCCCGCCTGGCCCATGTTCATAAGCCCCGTCATGCCGAAGTGGATGTTGAGGCCGATGGCGGCGAGCGCGTATGCGGCCGTGGTCGGGGCGATGAGCTCGCCCGTCGCGTTTGCAAGGATTGTCATGACGTTCATGTCTCAGCCCACCCTTTGCTGCTTGCCGAAGATGCCCTGCGGTCGCACGAGCAGGACGATGATGAGGATCGCCAGTGCGCTGGCGTAGCGCATGTCGTTGGGGATCACGAGCGAGCTCATGTCCGCCACGATGCCGATGACGAGCGAGCCGACGAGCGCACCGTTCGCGGTGCCCAGGCCGCCGAGCGTGACGGCGGCGAACATGAGCAGGATGAGCGTGGCGCCGGTGTTCCACGAGATGCCGTTGAGGTAGATGCCCAGCAGCACGCCGGAGAGCGCCGCCATCGCACAGGAGAGGATCCATACGATGCGCACGACGTGGTCGACGTTGATGCCGCTGGCGGCGGCGAGCGCCGGGTTGTCGCACACCGCCCGCGTGGCGCGGCCGAAGCGGGTCCTGTACAGGAACACCGTGACACCCACGATGACAGCGATGGCGATGAGGGCGGAGACGACGGTGGGCATGTTCGTGGTGACCGGGCCGAGCTGGAAGCTCGCTGGCACGGACTTGACGATGCCGATGACGTTGCCGCCGAAGAAGAACTGGAACGTGTATTGCAGCGCCATCGACAGGCCGATCGTCACGATCATCTGCTGCATCGTGCCGACGTGGCGGCGGCGCAGCGGGCTCCACACGATCTCGTTCTGGATGAGGCCGGTGAGCGCGCCGATCGCGATGGCGAAGACCGCCGAGACGACGACGGGCATGTGCAGCAGCTGGGTGCCGACGTATGCCATGAGACCGCCGAGCGTGACCTGCTCGCCATGCGAGAAGGACTGCAGGCCAGTGGTGCCGTACACGAGGTTCATGCCCACCGACATGAGGCCGAGCATGAGGCCGAAGATGATGCCCGAGTACAGCTGCTGCCAGATGCGCATGCCAATGTTGGAGCTCGGGCGGCTGCCGGATGCGGAACCCGACGACGTCGTGCCGGATGAGTTGGACCCGGATGCGCCGGATGCGCCGGATGCCAAGCCGCTCGCGTTGCCAGAACCGGAGGAACCGGCAGCTGCGGTCGCCTGGTCGAAGCGCACGACGGCGCGCTGCTTGTCGAAGCTCGACTTCTTGATCGCGACGGTGGCGCTGCTGGAAGCGAGCCCGTGCTGCTGGGCGACGGCGTCGTCGATGGTGACGGTGTAGTCGCCATCATCGGTGACGGAGAACGCCCATGTGCCGTCCGCCGCGGTGGTGGTCGTGCCGCTCGCCACGCCAGAGAGCGTGACGGTGGCACCCGCTATGGGGCTCTTGCCCGCGTCCTGCAGGATTCCATTGACGCAACCGTTCGATGCGGTCGGGTTGCACGAGGCGACGGCCTTGGCTGTGGACGATGCCGCGTAAGCGGGAGGTGCGGCGGCCGGAAGGAATGCACAGAATGCGGAGAGGGCAGCGAAAACGATACAAGGCACTGCGATGCACCATCGCTTGTGCCATTGGAGAAACACTATGGCTGTCATTGGTTTCCTCTCTTCTTCTTGACTTATTGATTTCAAGCTAAGAGAAGAAACAGCCGCCGCGGTTGCACTCAGATTTCTCTCATATTGCGCATTGCCGCTGTCGGTAATACAACCATCGATTTCGAAACACAATGGAAAGTACATCGTCGATTGCATTCGAATTGTTCGTAACATTGAGAAGCGGACATGAGCGATTCGAGGCCTGGGTCTGGGAACCGATGCTGAAGACTGGAACGGTGGAAGGGTTGGGACGACATCAGCCAGATTCATCGCTATGCCCACGAAAATCTGCTTGCCTTGCGCTATCCCCACGAATTCCGGCACCATGGCAGTGCCGAAATCACTGACCATGCAGTCGCATTTTCGATTCTCATGGATTCTGGTCTCAAATTTTGTGTCGTCTTCTCTGATTCTTCGCGAATCGCGTGCCTAATCCTCTGACAATCGAAAAACCATCCATACAATCATGGATTGCCGCACCATCGCATGGTCAGCCAGCCAACGAAACACGTCTCGCATGACCTCGTGAGTATCAATTATGGAAGTGCGGAACCTCAGGAGGGCACATGAATGCCTCAGAATCCATTCTGACGTTGAGTTGCACGGCCTCACACCATCTTGCGTGGCGATCCGCCCATTCAAGAACGCCCAATGAAACATCCACTGAAGGTAAGTACGATGCAACGCTTGACCGCCACCCGACTCACTTGATATATTTATGTCGGATTCGAGGTCCCCTGCGGTATTGAAATAAAATACGGAAAGCGGGGGGTGCTTCGAATCCATTGTTTTCTCAGGTACTTATTGAATCAATGCACATCCATCGTCAACAGTCGCGTGTCCAGACGCACACAGCGGCAGGACACGCGAAACTACCCCACTCCCCCAATTCTCCTGTTATACTGAATATGCTGAGAGCCCCCTGCAGTGGTGAAATAAACCACAATGCGCGGGGGATCTACTCTCGGCTTTTCATTTCTGTAACAAGATTTCGCACAAGCCCGACCCGCTAAGGACGAACAGGCGTCGTATTTTCCATATGCGCGAATTGTACTTACTAAGCTGATTGACAAGTTTCGGATTGATTTTCACGTTTCCCAAATCAACGACAAAACAATCCTTCACAATTTCATGTCGCAACAATGCACTTTCCACAGCCGAAGACATTCGGTCTGCAATTTTCCCATAATCTGCCTTGCAAACGGACTTCAGCTCACACCACTCATCCGCCTCGTACCAATAGAAATCATTCGTCGCCTTCTAACCTTGCGTATCACGAGGAATCCAGCGAACGTGATTACCAAGCGCTTCAAACCTCTCGAGAAAAACAATCTCCTGCGGATACAGTGCCTCCACCGACCCCGGAACGCCGACGGCGATCTGCCGACGGCGCCACTGCTCGTCAGGTACCCCGCTCTCCCCTCGCAACGATAGGATGCGAGATTCTCGCGGATCATGCGGAACCTTCCAATGATCGGTCTCTTCCATGGCGTCTCCTTATAGCAGGTGCTATAATGCACATATGGAAAAGATTACACGAAGCGAGTTGGACACGGCGGCAGCATCGTTGTTGGACGCACAAATCAAGAATCGAAACCTGAGCAACAAGAACGTGGAGACGCTGACGCACGGTGCAGTGGGTTACAACAGAGTGCGCGATCTGCGCATGGGGCTCCGAGGCCCCATGCGACTTTCCGAATTCGTGGACCTATGCCGAGGCCTGGACCTCGACCCGCTGGCGACGCTCAGCGACATCCTTGTGGAGACGGCTGCAAACGAGAGAACCACAGAAAACTAGGTTATCGTGCCTCACAGTGGTTGGACGGAGGAGATCAGGTGCTGCTGGAGGTAGCGGTCCACAGTCTGGGCGACGGATTCGAAGCTGTCAGGGTCCGCGCCCTTGGCAACCGCATCGGCGTAGCTCAGAGTGCCACCGGTCTGCAGGTCGATGAGCTCGGCGCCCGCATCCGGCGTGGGGTTGTTCTCAGAGCCGACCTCGCCGGCGTAGCTCGGGTTCTGCGCATTGGCGGAGACGATATACGTCCACCGCGTCGCCCAGATGACGATCGTGTGCCCGTCCGGCAGCGGTACCTTGCCCATAAGGCTACCACCAGCATCGCCACCCATGACGTGCTCCGTCTCCTCCACACTAATGGACGCAATCGAGTACTGCGGATACTTCGCGGAGGTGATCGTCGCTGTGTCTTCATCGATGGTCACCGTGACGCGACCTTGCCAATATTGCGGGATGTCGAACTGATACCGCGACGTGCGGTAATGCTGGGGCGTGACTTGGCTCGACGATGCAGACGCCGATGCCGCCGCCTGCGTGGCGGATGGCGATAGCGACGCACCGGCAGACGAACCACCTGACGGCGCGCCCGACGGCGCATCGGACGGCGCGGGATGGGAGAAAATCACCTGGGGCTGGGATGGCGATTGGGTCGATGTGCTCTTCGTGCCAACGCCGCATGCGAACAGCGCAGGCGTGAGCAGCAAAGCGAACGCGCACAACCCCGCCATCGCGGACTTCGTATGGTCGCTCAGATGATGCGCATGGCGGCTACTACGATTGCCTTGATCGCCACGATTGCTGCGATTGTTCCCAGTACCCCGATCAGGCGTAGTTCCCTGATCATTCCGAGTATCTCGATCAGTCCCGCGAATCCTCTTCATCATTCTCCCTCCCTGTTCGTCACCGTCTCAAACCTACGGCTGCTTCCTCTGTTTCTCTGATGTCGTTGCGACGCTTGCCGTTCTCGTCATGGAGCCACGGCGCGATGGTGTCGCTTCGATAGTTCAAGCCTAACGCACAATCACGATGGCTACG
>JAQXZM010000085.1 GCA_029227215.1 Bifidobacteriaceae bacterium
CTTGAGGACTGGGTTAGTCGACTTCCAGTCCAGGGGTGTCGACGCTATCCAGAGTGACATTCTCGATTCCATCTGCCAGCATGAGCCAACCTGAATCATCATTTGCATAGGCTGGCTCAAGCTCGCCACTAGGAGTATCAAGGTGCCAATAACGATGGTCATACACCTCTGAAACCGTAGGCGTTAGTGGATACGAGATATCAGAGGGATAAAGGTTAAAGTTCGTCGAACCCTGTTGGCCTGATGCCTGAAAATCGAACTTGATATCCTCATCCCTAAGCTTATTGCCTGTTTCGTCCGAAGTCCCCTCTAGTTGATAAGTACCACTACCTGGTCCAGAATAATCGCAAACGTCAGTGTGCTCTGAGCACACTTCAACAAACTTGGCTGATTGTACATTGAGCATCGTGATGATATCGTCTTTCGATCTGCCTTTGAAATCACTCAAAGTGATTTCCTCATCCATCGTTAATGACTCAACAGAACCACCGTCAAGGAAGTACCAAGCAGCTTTACTATCTGCGGAAAAGACCAATGCCTCATGAATTTGAGAGCTCTTTGTGACACCAGAAGAGAGGAACCATATCGCGCCATCCGACAATGCTTGCGACAACGAAACGGTGCGCAGCGCCGACGAAGACTGTGAGTCCCCGGCATTCGTATTCTGTTCGGCTGAGGATTGCGTTGTCGCGGCACCCATGCTCTCAGCGTTGCCATTACCCTGACCGCATGCCGTGGGCAGCGTCACCAACGCAAGGAACGCCAGCGCGGAGGCGCCGAATCGGGAAAGTTTGCCCCTTCTCATATCTTCCTTCTTCTATTCATTCAGAGCACCCTTCGCACTCTGATGTGCAGAAACATACCCCCCCAAGACGATTCAGCGGTCACGATATGTTCTAGTGAACGTTGCGACTAAGGTGCACCCCGTATTCCGCCCCTGGTAGGAAAGAGTCGCCCCGAAAATGTACAGCCACCGGTTAGCCGGCCTCACACCATCCTTACTGCTCCTCAAGCGGGCAGCATGAGGAATCATTTCGACAGTCATCCACGCATGCAGCTGCCGGTGCGGCATCATTGCTGCACACGGATATCACGTTCGCCCCGCGCCTATTGTCCTCCGGTAGCTCGATGGGCGACATTCATGGGTGCAACCACCAATGCGATATGGGGCCTGCACACTAACTTGTCGCCGGCATCGGCACTTCTGTGTCGGTGACATGTTGGCGGCCGCCATCCACGTGTGCAACTGCCAGTGCAGCATCATTCCTGCACACGGAAAGGACTGCCATGGCATCGAGGTATCTTGTTCGCCCCCGTCCATGACTCTTGCCGCAGTCCATGCACCGGTTGCTGGCGTTGTGCCCGCGCAGAGGTTTCCGAAAGTATCTCGGACGGATTTAGCTTCCGGCGGCCCGGAAACTGTCGCAAACCGATGCACCAGTAAATTGCGCCACAACCGTGCAGAGGTTCCCGACACACTTCATGATCGAAACCCACCCTTCATGACCCGCAGGGTATCGCAAACCCATGCATGGGCAATTCGTGCTACACCCGCGCATACGTTTCCAGCACTCTCAAGGGCTGTATCCGCAGCCTTGGGCTCATGGAATGCACGGAATGTCGAAAACATCTGCAGCATCAGCCACCTCAACACTTCTTCTTCGCATACGCATGAGTGGAGTTGCGATTGGAGTATTGTGTGGAATGTCGTAGGGACTTTGGTTTTGGGAGCCGGGCATGATCGGACGAGGACGCACTGAAACACACAACGCCGAACCCAACGATGCCCAGCGCGCCACCGCCGCGCGCACCCATCGCATCACGCCGCGCACGGTCATCGCGCTGCTGTGCATCCTGGCGGGCGCGTGCATACTGCTCTACCCCATCGTCACCCAACTGCAATCCGCCTCGCACGAAGCAGGCCTTGCCAATACGTACCTCGACAACGCCGCGCAACTGCAGACGCAGGAGAAGCAGAGCCTGGTGACGAACGCCGAGGACTACAACAGCCGCGTGTACCAAGGGCTCACGCCGCAGGCGAACCTCAACGACGAGTCGTTCCGCGGCGACACCGACTACATGGACCAACTCTCCGTGCATGGCGTGATCGCCACAATCGAGATTCCCAAGATCTCCGTATCGCTGCCGGTCTACCACGGCACCGACGAGGCCACGCTCGCCGCGGGCGCCGGGCACTTGTACGGCACGAGCCTGCCCATCGGCGGCGCCGGCACCAACAGCGTGATCGCCGCGCACCGCGGCCTGCCCAACGCCCTCATGTTCACCCGCCTCAATGAACTCTCCGTAGGCGATACGTTCGCCATCGGGGTGCTCGGCGAGCAGCATTGGTACCGCGTGGACGCCACCTGGGTGATCGAACCAAACGACACCTCGCACTTCGCCATCACCCCGGGCAAAGACTACGTGACGCTGCTCACCTGCACCCCCTATGGCGTGAACACGCAGCGCCTGCTCGTGCGCGGCGAGCGCATCGCCACCCCTGCCATCACCCAGTCCGACACCGGCTTCTACCCTGCCGGCACCTATGCCGCCATCTGCGCGGGCATCGTGGCGGTCATCGGGTGCACCATCGTCTGGCTCAGGCGCCGCGTGGCTGAGGAGCCTTTGCCGCACCATGCGCGGCGTTGACCGGCCGGCATCGACCTGCTGACGCTGTTTTCATAGTGTTGGGAGCGCATACGAGCTCCGCGCGCAAATTCGTTGGAATTCAAGATAATCGCCCTCGAATGTTTTGCAAACGCGACCATCGCGATTCCAAACGAGAATACATGCACACTTGAAGTTTTTTTGCACAAATATTGCGATTTCGGCTGATTTCGATACCGTTCGACATCTCGAACAAGTATTCTAAAACCAGATTCCGAACCAAGCGAATGATCGCGGATTCGCAGTAGACGAACTTTCGACGAGCCTGCAATCGTCGGCAAGGGGCGGAACAAAATCGGAGACCGCACCATCCATCAACCGCCATCATGCGAAGGGGTGCCCAGGGCAACGCATGGGAAGCGAAGGCGAAACACAGCTGTGCGCCTTTCCGCCGATGGATAGGATCGCGGTCATGGGCGCCGTTTCAGACATCCATGATCGCGAAAAGGGGAATCGAAAACCACAATGCCGCGCCGTACCAACAGCGCGGCAGCAACAGCACAGGAGAAACCGCCATACCGTGAACCTGCGAACGGAACAGCAGCAAACCGCTACCGTCCTTCGCCCAGCGATGGCATGACGCACGAAGGGAACAGGTAACAGTGAACCACGCTCGTCACAGAGAGCACATCGCACCAGCGAAGCTCTTTCTCATGGCCGCATCGTTCCTCGTATCCGTGGCGCTCGTCGTCACCGCGTGCATTGGCTCCACGTACTCGGCGAAGGCCTCGATCCCCACAAGCGACGACCTGTACCACTTCGTCAAGGACGTGGAGATCGGCGGCATCTCGCAGGATTCCAACGGTGCCTACCACTACCACGATGGTGACGAAGCGAACATGAAGTTCACGTTCGCCGAGGGCCAGACGCTGCAGTTCGCCAATTCCCAGCTGTATTACACGCTTCCCAAGGGTTTCGACGCGGTCGATGTCTCCGGCACGTTCGATGTGCCCGTCACGCAGGACGGCGCGGTCTATACCGTGAAAGGCTGCACCTGGCAGATCCGCAACGGCAAGCTGCTCATCGACTGGAACAACGCCGACGAGAACATCGACCGTCTGCGCAGTTCTGCGAACGCCCAGGTGGTGCTCGACCTGCGGTTCACCCTTCATGGCGTGGAGGGCGCGATCAAGCTGGGCGACGGCGTGGAGAAGACGTTCACGCTCGACACCAGCAACGACCTTGCGGTCGCCAAGCAGTCGACGTATGACGAGACAAGCGGCAGGATGCACTATACGGTCACGCTCACGTCCACCGGCATCAGCACGAACGTGCAGCTCAACGACGCGATCAGCGGCACCGCCATCGCCTACGATCCCTCGAGCCTCAGGGTCTCCGGCAATTCCGCGGCATACACCGCCACCACGAACGGCAATGGCTTCACGTTCGCCACGCCGAGCATGAAGAATGGCGAGACGATCACCCTCACCTACGATGGCGCAATCGACTACTCGAAACTGAGCGGCGCCGTGACCGCAGACAACACGCGCAACACGGTCACTGCCACAAGCACTGACCATCCCGATCCCTCCGAGCACACGGCCACCACCGACGAGACCCATACGATCCAGCTTTCCGACCTCGGCAAGACCGGCTCCGCCGATGATTCCGATACGTCGACGAGCTCGAACCGAATCGCGCATTGGACGGTCACCGCCAATTCGAAGCGCCATGTCTCTATGGCGGGTGGCACGATCAGCGACACGATCGACCAGGCATCGCAATCCACGACGCATTACACCGGCGATGGCATCACGATGGATGTCTTCGACGCCTCCCACAACAAGGTGGAGACCCGCACGATCCCGTGGTCGCAGGTAGGCGTCACCGACCTCGCCTCGGCAACCGGTTGGACATACACCGTGCCGTCCACCGACGGCGTGTACTCCTACTCCATCGCCTACAGCACCACCACGGATGCTTCGAAGACCGTCACCGACATGCAGGTGGGCAACAGCGTGACGTCCGACTCCCCCGCCACCGGCTCCTACTCCGCGAACGCGAGCGTGAGCGTGGGCAAGGACTTCGACATGAAGCCCACCAAGAGCGTGGTCGCCTCCCAGTCCGATTACCACAAGACGACATGGAAGATCACCTCACGCGTCTCCACCAAGGGTTTCTCCAGCTACACGATCACCGACACGCTGCCCAATGTGTGGGATGACAACGGCAACCACTTCATCGACGCCTATGTGGATGGCTCCGTCGCGGTGACGGGGCTCGCGCCCGGCGAATCGTACACGGTGGATTCCTCCGACTCGTCGAAGGTCGTCCTCACGTTCTACCAGGACGAGGCGCACACCGCGCCCGGCCTCAAGGCGAGCGCGGAGAACCGCACGATAACCGTGACCCTGGCGACAACGAACAACGAAGGCTGGCTTGCACTCGTCAACAGCAAGCCGAACGACTGGCGCGCCTCGCATGTGAACAACGTGACGGTGGCTGCGAACGGCCAGTCGCAGGACACGAACGCCTCCACGATCCCGGTGCAGCAATCGATCACGAAGAAATGCGAGAAGGACGGCACCTACGATGCCGATGGCGTGCAGCTGCCGCTGTACAAGTTCACGTTGACGCTGCGCGGCGTGAACACCGACGAATTCGACATCGACGACCAGTTCGACACGTCATTGCTCGCCTATGCCACCACCACCCAGGCGAATGCGTGGAACCAGGATCGCATCGCAGGCGGCGACAACCAGTATTACCAAGGCAACTACGGCACCACCGCCGTCACCCACACCGACACGAGCACAGGTGCCACGATCCATGTGCCGGCGGGCGCCATCGCTAAGAACGGCGACACGTACTACCCGTATTACACGCTGACCTACTACCTCGTCGTCAAGGACGCGGCGGCGCTGCAGACGCTCAACCAGCAGGCAGCGGATTCCGGCAACGGCACGGTGACGCTCACCAACACCGCCAACTGGGGTTCCGCCAGCTCCGGCGCCGTGCACTTCACCTACACGAAGAAGACGGTGAGCAAGGAACAGACGTCCATCGACACGGCGACGCGCACCGTCTCGTTCAAGCTCACCCTCAATCCAGCGGGCGCCGACATCAACCATTCCGGCGACACGCTCACCCTCGAGGACGTGATGTCGAGCAACCTCCTGCTGGACGTGACCTCGCTCAAGGCAACGCCCAGCACCGGAGTCTCCTACCATCTCGACAGCGTGTCGAACACGCTGAGCATCACGTTCCCCGACAAAACGCCGGTGACGGTGACGTACTCCGCGTATCTCAAGGGCGAGGGCAGCGTGACCTACTCGAACAAGGCGACGCTGTACGGGCAGTCCGACAGCGTGCAACAGACCGCGCAGGTCTCGCAGAATTCCTCCAGCCATGCGTCGGTGCCAAGCATCAAGATCCTCAAAAACGACTCGGGCGACATCACCAAGCCGCTGCAAGGCGCCTCGTTCAAGCTCTACAAGGCATCCGATGACTCGCTCGTGACCGACAAGGAGTTCACGTCCGACAGCAACGGCATCGCTACCATCTTCGGCGACCAAGACAAGGACGGCTGGTCGCTGTTCCCCGGCACGAAGTACTACCTGGTGGAGACCAAGGCCCCCGATGGCTACAACCTGCGCTCGGACCGCATCTACTTCACGGTGACCGACAACCCGACCCAAGCGGATGAGTATCCGGACGCCGCCACAATCGCGTGGGCGAACACACCGCAGAACCACACGACCTCGCTCGCCCTCCACAAGACGGATTCAGCGAATCCCTCCACCGGCCTTGCCGGCGCGGAGTTCACGCTCACCGGCACCGATGACGGCGGCAACCAGGTCTCCCTCGACCAGACGACCGGCACGAACGGCTACCTGTTCTTCGAGAACCTGCAGCCGGGCACCTACACGCTCACCGAGACGAAGGCGCCCAGCGGCTACGAAACCCCGTCCCAAACGCATACCGTCACGATCGGCACCGATCTGAGCGTGAGCTATGACGGCACGCCCGTCACCGACACGGTGCCCAACACCGAGTCCCACGAGGCGGCAGTGCCCGTAATAACCCTGACGAACGAACGCAAGCGCTACTTCCTGCCCAACACCGGGCGGGCCGGTGGCCTGTGGCTCATCATGGGGCTAGGCGGCGCCGTGCTCATGGGAGGCACGGTGCTGGCGTTCACCGATTCGCGCAAGGCACGCCATGCGCTGAAACACTGATCCTACCGCCGCTTTCACATTCACCTGTTACCCGAATTCATCAGAACGCTGAATTCACATGCTGAATTCATCAGTAGAGAAAGGAACCGACACCATGAGTGCCACAACCCATCAATCACGCGGCAAGCTGCTTGCTGCCGCCATCGCCATCCTCGCGATGGTAGCCGCCGTGCTGCTACCCGCCACGCACGCGAACGCCGCCACGACCGGCAGCATCACGCTGAAATCCAGCACGAGCCTCGCGGCTCGCTCGTTCGTCGCCTGGGAGCCCATCCGCATCACCGGCACGAGCACGAGCGGCGCGCTCAAAGTCGATATCACCGAAACCTACCTGCCTTACGTGCGCACGGCAGCCGAAGGGCTGCCGATCACGTCCAGCGCCGACAGCGCCACCATCACGTCCAACTCCTCCAAGGACGACGTGATCGCCGCCATCTCGTTGCTCGCCGAAAACCAACAAAGCACCGACGACAGCCAGGCACAGGCATTCGCGAACAAGCTATATAAGGCGCTCTTCGATAACAATGTGGCGCCGGCGAAGAGCAAGAACGACTTCTCGCATGAGGCGGACGGCACTCGCAAGCTGTCGGGCATCGAATACGGCTGGTACCTCATCGCGGAAACCACAGGGAATGATGACAAT
>JAQXZM010000086.1 GCA_029227215.1 Bifidobacteriaceae bacterium
GACACAACGGCCACCACCGGCGCCGCGTATCTCGAGGCCCAGGGCACCCCCCCCCCGGACGCCGATCTGACCGACGCGCAGCGTCAGCTGCGCCACGACTACAAGCTCATCCAGTATGACGTGACGGCCGGCAAGGGCTACCTGCGCGACACCGGCTTCATGTATCTCCCCGCGTCCAGCGAGTGACGAAATAGAAGCAAGCCACGGGGCAGGCCTCGGCGAATGGCATACCAGCACGGAACGGCCTGGCGGCGAACGCCAGGTCGTTTTCGTTGGAGCAAGCGGCAGTGGCGGAAGAGCGGCGGCAACGTCGGCGGATTCCGGATGCTGGATGGTTCCCGCCCGCCTCATAGTTGCATCACAAGACAAATCACTCTCCATTTCGTGTAGATTTGCTACGCCACGGACTTCCCATTTCGTGTATGAATCACCCCTGCCAGACTTCCCATTTTGTGTAGGATATGAGGTGAACGGACTTCCCATATCGTGCACGGAGGTGCAGAATTGGCTATTTTCCAACGCAATGCCTACAGCACATTATTGGATTGGAAACACAGGTCGCAAGGCAAAACCGCCATGCTTATCGAGGGCGCTCGTCGTGTGGGCAAGAGCACGCTTGCGGAGCAATTCGCCAAGAATGAATACGCTGATTATCTGTTCCTCGATTTCTCGCGGGTCTCGGACGACATTCTTGATCTGTTCCGCTCCTACCGTTCCGACATCGGTACTTTCTTCATGTATCTGAAGGCGTATACAGGTGCCAGATTGCCCCAGAGGGATTCCCTCATTGTTTTCGATGAGGTGCAGCGTTTCCCGCAGGCGCGTGAATTCATCAAGCAATTGGTGGCGGATGGTCGCTATGACTATTTGGAGACTGGGTCACTCATATCCATCAAGCGCAACGTATCCGGCATTGTCATTCCTTCTGAGGAAGAATCCATGCGTTTGGGGCCGTTGAATTTCGAGGAATTCCTCCGAGCCACTGGTGAAGAGAGCCTTATTGAACCCATCAGGGATTCTTTCGAACGGCTCCGGGCCCTCCCTGATATGCTTCATCGCAAGGCCGAGCGGTTGTTCCGCGAGTATATGCTGGTCGGTGGCATGCCCCAGGCGGTCAACGCTTTCATCGAGCAGCAGGACTTCGGTGCAGTGGACGCAGTGAAGCGCGAGCTCCTTGCCCTGTATCGCAATGACATCGCGCAATTTGGGCAGGCCGATGCAACGCGTATCGCACGCATTTTCTCTACGATTCCCGGGCAGCTGGCACGCCGCGATAAGAAGTTCAAGCTGACATCGCTTGATCAGAATGCTCGGAGCCGCGACTACGCGGATGCATTTTTCTGGCTGGCGGATGCATGTATCAGCAATACTTGCTATAACGTCGATGATCCTTCTGTGGGACTCTCGGCGAGCATGGACGAGAGTTCGTTCAAATGCTATATGGCGGACACCGGACTGCTGGTTTCGCAGATGTTTGCAGACAATGCCACGACCCCGCACGAGGTGTATCGCGATATTCTCTTGGGAAAGCTCGCATTCAATGAAGGCATGCTGACCGAGAACGTCGTGGCCCAGCAATTGGTAAGCAACGGGCACAGGCTGTTTTTCTATTCCCAGCGTGATGACGCTAACAATGCGAACACTATGGAGATAGACTTCCTGCTTTCTCGTGGGTACGACGATGCTGCCGGAAGAATGCGGGTGTCGCCGATCGAGGTCAAATCGTCACACAACTATCAGGCGCGTTCGCTGGAGAAATTCAAGACGAAATTCGGCAAGCGGGTCGGCACGCGATTCATTCTTCACCCCAGGCCTCTGTGTGTGGAAGGCGACATTGAGCGTTTGCCGCTGTATATGTCGTGGTGTTTATGAACGCGTGTCGCGCACTCTCGAGATGGTGTATAGTGGTTTTCGCTCCTACGTGGCGTTACGTCACCCAATCCCCCCAGGGCAGGAATGCAGCAAGGGTAAGTGGCCTCTGACGGGTGCGTAGGAGTCTTTCTTTTCCTGCCGGATTGCGGGGTTCTGGGGCCGCGAGTGCCCGCGCGGTGCGTGCGGTCTGGGAGGGTTCCAGACGGGAGACTCCCATGATGGGCGTGGGACAATCGCTCGGACGATTTTTCCTGAGGAAAACGTGTCAGAGGTTTTGGCATCGAAAACCGGTGCCTAAACATCTGAGGATCTCGAAATCGGGTGCCAAAACATCTGCGGATTGCTCTGGTGGCGCGACGCGCGCGGATGATGGTGACGCGAAGATTCAGATTTTGGGGTAGCGTCAGGGGTATGAATCAAGACACCGACCCTGACATGGCAGCAGGCTCCGCATTCCCGCCCGCAGCGGAGAACGGCACTGGCGTTGGCAACACTGGCGATGCTGACAGCATGGCGAGTGCCATCTCCGGCGATGCGGCGCGCGCGGATGCGGGCGCCGCCGGCGGAAACGACGACGCCGATGGTTTCCCCATGCCGATGCCGCCCATTCCGCCCACGTCATACCCAGACATGGGTGGCATGAGCGACCTGGGCGATATGGGCAACATGGGCGGCGCGGAGAACGTGGGCAGCACGGAGAACGCGGCTGATGCCAGTGCCAGCGGTGCCGCCGCCACCGCTGTTGCCGCTGCTGCTGGTGCCGATGCCAGTGGCGTCGCGGATGGCGCTTCCGTGTCGGGCGGTTTCACCGATGCCGATGCCACCGCTGCCTGGCAGACCCGTGAGATGGAAGATGCCGCGGCGGACGCCGCTTGGAACAGGGTGGCTTCTCGCGCCGGCCGTGTGGTGGACGAAGCGGCTTTCGACCCGGCATCCGCCGGCGTGAATGGCCCCTCTGGCAACGGCTTCCCGGATTCGGGGCGACCTGTGGACGCAGCATGGCCGTCGCCCACCGAGGCCGGTTCGGACGCGCAATCCGGGCGGCAAGATTTCGCCAGTCTTTCCCTGTCCGAGCTGTCGGCCGATGCTACGCAGAGCGTGGATTCCGCGCGGCAGGCTTCGCAGTCTTCACAAACTCCGCAGCCTTCGACAGCTTCGCAAACCCCGCAATCCAAGGCGGCACGGCCGCGCACCGGCACCATCGTCGCATGCGGCATCCTGGGCGCGCTGTTCCTCGCGCTCGCCGTGCTCGTGTATGCCAAAGGCGTGCTGACGAACGCCGGGCAGGGCTACGACACGATGGTGTGGTGGACGATGTCCGACCAAGTGCCGCTTGCCGGTGCACTGAGCCATGTGTTCCATGCCTCCGCCGTCGTGCTCGGCATCGCAGGGGTGGCAGCAGCGCTGAGCGTGGTATTGGCTGCGGCGCGGCGGCGCGTGGGATTGCTCATCCAGCTCGCTGTTTTCGCTGCCTTCGTGTTGCTCATTACAGGGGTTGCCAAAGACCATTTGCCGCGTCCTGTGTTCAACCAGAACCGGCCGAACCCCGCTAATTCCGCGCCATCGGGGCACACACTGCTGTTCACGGCGGCGATGGTCGCCTTGCTGCTCACGGTGCCGCGCGCATGGCGCGCGTGGGTCGGTCTCATTGGCTGGCTTGCCAGCAGCGCGATAGGCCTGGCCTTGGTGGCGGGGCGATGGCATCGGCCATCCGACGTGGTGATGTCGATCTTCATCGCCGGCGCGCTCGCGTGCATTGTGCTTGCCTTCAGCCGAGGCTCCGGCATGGATCGCATCGCGGTGCGCAAGCCATCCGCTGCCGTGCAGATCATCGCACCAGCGCTCATCGTACTCGGCGTCTTGGCATTGCTGTACTCGATCTACGGCATCTGGCAGCTGTTGCCGAACCTGGGCGACGAGCCGACGTGGGGCACCACCATCGCGTGCGAATCGGCAGTGGCGGCGATCGTAGGCTCCGACGCGCTGGTATTTGGCGTCGTGTGCGCGTTGCGCCAGCTCACGGCATCGCCGCTTACCGGCACGGGCATCTTCGGCACGCCACCGAGGCCTCCCAAAGAGCCGCAGGCGCAGACAACGCAATCGAGTGTGGCACAATAACAATGCGTTGGCGCAAAGCGTCGTATATTGTGAAGTCGAGGTGACCAAGGAGGGTATATGACGACTGGGAACAAGCTAGTGATCGTCGAGTCTCCGACCAAGGCGAAGAAAATCGGAGGCTACTTGGGAAGCGGGTACACGGTGCTCGCGTCCGTGGGGCATATCCGTGACCTCGCGCAGCCTTCCGAGGTTCCCGCCGCCGACAAGGCGAAGTACGGCAAGTTCGGCGTGGACGTGGATGACGGCTTCCTGCCGTACTACGTGGTGGGCTCCGACAAGAAGAAGACGGTCGCCCAATTGCGCAAGGCGCTGAAGGACGCCGACGAGCTGTATCTGGCGACTGATGAGGATCGCGAGGGCGAGGCCATCGCGTGGCACCTGGTGCAGACGCTCAAGCCCAAGGTGCCCGTCAAGCGCATGGTGTTCCACGAGATCACGAAGAGCGCCATCCAGGACGCCTTGAAGCACACCCGCCAGGTGGACGAGCACATGGTGGACGCACAGGAGACGCGCCGCATCCTCGACCGCCTTTACGGTTATGAACTGTCGCCGGTGCTGTGGCGCAAGGTCGGCCCCGGCCTGTCCGCAGGCCGCGTGCAATCCGTCGCCACGCGTCTCATCGTGGAGCGCGAACGCGAACGCATGACGTTCGTGCGCGCCCCGTACTGGGATGTGACGGTGGATGCCACCAAGGATGGCTCCTCGTTCGAAGCGCGTCTCGTGCAGCTGGATGCCGCGCGCATCGTGGGCTCCAAGGACTTCGACAGCACCGGAGCCCTGACCACGGCGGCGCGCAAGGATGGCGCGGTGCTCGTGGACGAGGCGAAGGCAACCCGCATCGCGCGCGACGTGCAGGGCGGGCAGCTCACCGTCGCATCGATGGAAACGAAACCCTACCATCGCCGTCCGGTGCCGCCGTTCACCACCTCCACGCTGCAACAGTCCGCGGGCAACAGCCTGGGCATGAGCTCCCGCGCCACGATGCGCTCCGCCCAGAGCCTGTATGAGAACGGCTACATCACTTACATGCGTACCGATTCCGTCACGCTGTCGCAAGAGGCGATCGCCGCGGCACGGCAGGCGGTCGAGGCGAAATTCGGCGCACGGTTCCTTTCCGACAAGCCCAAGCAGTACGCCACGAAGACGGCGGGCGCCCAGGAGGCCCACGAGGCGATCCGCCCTGCGGGCTCCCAATTCCGGTCGCCTGAATCGCTCCAGGGCTCGCTGCCACCGGATCAGTTCAAGCTGTACTCGCTCATCTACGCCCGCACCCTGGCGTCCCAGATGGCGGATGCCACGGGTTCCACCGCCACAGTGCGGCTCCAGGCACCCACATCGGCGGATGGCGTGGCAACGTTCCAGGCGAGCGGCACCGTCATCGAATTCCCCGGCTTCCTCGCCGCCTATGGTGACCGTTCCCGCAGTGCGGCGCGCAAGAAGGATTCCGAGGACTCGAACGGCTCGAACGGTTCGGGCGACCAGGACGTGGCGCTGCCCGTCATGAAGGAAGGCGACGTGCTGCGCGCCGGCGAGGCGCAGCCCGCCAAGCACGAGACCCAGCCGCCGGCGCGCTACACCGAGGCATCCCTCGTGCGCACGCTCGAAGCCAAGGAGATCGGCCGCCCGTCCACCTATGCGAGCATCATCTCCACGATTATCGACCGCGGCTATGTGTATGAGCGTGGCAGGGCGCTCATCCCCAGCTGGCTGGCGTTCGCCGTCACGAAGCTGCTCGAGACGAACTTCCCCCAGTACGTCGACTACCAGTTCACCGCCCAGATGGAGAACGGCCTCGATCAGATCGCCTCCGGCAAGGAGCGCGGCAAGGACTGGCTCACCGCCTTCTACTTCGGCGATGGCAAGGATTCCGTGTCGAATGCCGCCGAGGCGCACGAGGGCCTGCACCAGCAGGTCGAGCAGCTGGGCGACATCGACGCGCGCAAGATCAACACGATCGAGATCGGCGACGGACTCCAGGTGCGCGTGGGCCGCTACGGCCCGTATCTGGAAGACACACAGCACCTCGATGCCGAAGGCAAGCCCAAGCGTGCCACGATCCCCGACACGATCGCACCCGACGAGCTGACCGTGGAACGCGGTCATGAGCTCATCGAACAGAACGCATCCGGACCTCGCGTGCTTGGCGTCGACCCGCAGACAGGCGGCGAAGTGACGGTGCGCGTAGGCCGCTACGGCCCTTACGTGGCGCTTGCGCCCGCGCCTGCAGCACGGACGGGCGGTGAGACGGCGGCAAGCGCCGACGCGGTCGCTGCGAAGACCGCATCGAAGACCCGCAAGTCCACGAAGTCGAAGGCTGCCGACAAGCCGCGCATGGCGTCGCTGTTCAAGTCCATGTCTCCGCAGACGGTCACGCTCGACCAGGCGTTGCAATTGCTTAACCTGCCGCGCACCGTGGGCGAGGTGGAGGAGACCGACCCCAAGACCGGCGAGCTGGTGGGCGTGCCGGTGCAGGCGACGAACGGCCGCTACGGCCCTTACATCACCAAGACGTCGCCGGATGGCTCCACCGATTCGCGCTCGCTGGCCAGCGAAGACGAGATCTTCACGATCACGCTCGACCAAGCGAAGGCGCTGTTCGCCCAGCCCAAGACCGGCAGGCGCACGCGCGGCGCCGCGAAGCCGCCGTTGCGCGAGCTGGGCACCGACCCCGAATCCGGCAAGCCGGTGACCATCAAGGATGGTTTCTACGGCGTGTACATCACCGATGGCACGACGAACCGCACGCTGCCCAAGCAGTACACGGCGCAATCCATCACGCCCGAGGAGGCCTTCCGCCTGCTTGCCGAAAAGCGCGCCGCCGGCCCTTCGAAGCGCACGCGCCGCTCTTCGGGCAGCTCCACGCGCAAGACCACCACGAGATCGAGCGCTGCGAAGTCGAGCGCTGCGAAGTCGACCGCGAAGAAATCCACCGCCAAGAAGACGACCACCAAGACGACGACGCGCAAGACGACCAAGAAGACCACTCCGAAGACGCAGTCGCAGAAGGACTGACCCATGACCCAGCCCGTAACCCCGACCGCGAACTCCGCCGTGGCGGATCCAACCCTGCCACAGCAGGGGCCTGTGCCCGTTGCATCCGCCGCACCCATGCCAGGCCTGTTCGTGTCCCTCGAAGGGGTGGACGGCGTGGGCAAGAGCACCCAGGCGCAGCGCTTGCAGGCGTACCTGCAATCGCGCGGCATGCGCGTCCATCTCACCCGTGAGCCTGGAGGTACCGAACTGGGCGTCATCGTGCGCGGTCTGCTGCTCCATGGGGTGACACGAGACGACGGCACGCCCGCGTCCGACATCAGCCCGCGCACTGAGGCATTGCTCTACGCCGCCGACCGCGCACAGCATGTGGCACAGGTCGTCCGCCCCGCACTGGCGGCGGGTGACGCGGTGATCTGCGATAGGTATATCGATTCATCATTGGCATACCAGGCCGGTGGCAGGGAATTGACCGCCGATGACGTGCTGCATCTGAGCGAATGGGCGACGGGCGGCCTATGGCCGGCACGCACCTATCTGCTCGACATGGACTACCAGGAATCCTCCCGCCGACTGACCGGCGAGGCCGATCGCTTGGAATCCGCGGGCGCTGCGTTCTTCGAGCGCACGCGCCAGGCGTTCCTCGACCTGGCACAACGATTCCCCGAGCGCATCAAGGTCATCGATGCCTCCGCAAGCGTCGACGAGGTCTGGGCAGCGATCAAGACGGACGTCGACGCGCTGCTGGATGCCGGTGCGCAGAATGCCGGCCAATCAGGCTCTCGTGCCGTGGAATCCGCCCCCGCCAGCGCGGAAGGCGGTGCGTGATGAGCGTGTGGAACACCATCGTGGGGCAGAAGCCCGTCGTCGACATGCTGTCGGGAATCGCCGAAGGCGACCCCTCGCGCATCGCCCAGTCATGGCTGTTCTGCGGCCCTCCGGGAAGCGGACGCAGCAACGTGGCGCTCGCCTTCGCCGCTGCGCTCGAATGTCCCCGCCACGGGTGTGGTGAATGCGACGTCTGCCGCGCCATCATGGCGCGCAGCCATCCGGATGTGACGGTGCTCGCCACCGACAAAGTCACGATCGGCATCGACGAAGTGCGCGACCTTGTCGAAAAATCCGAGGAGACGCCCCATACCGCGCCGTGGCGCATCATCATCATCGAAGACGTGGATCGCATGCTCGAACGCACTACGAACGTGCTGCTCAAGGAGGTCGAGGAACCTGCCGAGCATACGATCTGGATGCTGTGCGCACCCAGCCCGCAGGATGTGCTCCCCACGATTCGCAGCCGCACCCGGCTCGTCACGCTCGCCGTGCCGCAGACGCGCGACGTGGCGGACTTCATCGAGAAGGATTGCGGTGTGGACGCGCGCCTCGCCGCCCGATGCGCACGCCTGTCGGAAGGGCACATCGGCATCGCACGCCTCTACGCGAAAGACGACCAGGCGCTCGCCGACCGTGACGAGCTCGTCGTCGGCGTGCTGGGCCTCCAGCGCGTCTCCGACGCCGTCATGCTCGCCGACACGCTGCTTTCCAATGCGAAAGCCCAGGCGCAGGCGACCGTGGAACGAGCAGTGGACCGCGAGAAGGCGGAATTCCGCCGTATCAACGGCCTGGGGGAGAAGGACCCGATTCCCCCGGCGATCCGCTCGCAATGGAATGCGATCGGCAAGAAGGACGACGTGAAGCGCCGGTCCACGCGCCTTGTGCAGGACGTGCTCGACCGCTCGCTCAACTCCATCGCCAGCGTCTACCGTGACGTGGCGGTCATCCAGAACGGCGCCGAAGGCGCGGTGGGCATCGTGAACCTCGAAAACAAGCGCGCCCTCTACGACCTCGCCGCAAGCATCGGTCGAGAGGACGCAGTGCGTCGCATGGAGCTCATCGCCCGTGCACGCCGCCGACTGCGCGGCAATGGCAATGCGCAGCTCGATTTCGAGGCGCTGTTCTGCTCCCTCATCGTCTTCAAATCGCCGGACGCCGGCCGCGTGCGTTACGGTGCGTGAACCCGACATTTCGCGCCGCGTGAACACAATGCGAATTCCGCGCGTCGGGTAATGCGCCGCACGCGGTCATGGGTGATAATTGCCGTATGCACATTCAAACGGAATTCACCACCATCCCCGACAAATACGCGAAGCATGCCCCCGCCGACCTCAAGAAGGACGGCATGAGCTTCGTCTCCTTCCCCTTCAGCATCACGGGCCTGCCTGGCTCAGCCGCCTACCTGCACTGGGAACTCGTCGACGACGACGCGATCCCGGTGTGCGGATTCCAGTGGATCCACTGGGCCGTGGCGAACGTGCCGGTCGACGCATTGATGTTCGACTTCAACGATCCGTCCGCGCTGAGCGTGCCCGAGGACTTCTCGCGCCGCCAGCCCGCGCTCATCCCCGAGGCCGTGCAAGGCAAGAACAGCTACGTCTCCCGCTTCGTGGGCTGCAAGGACCCATCCCTCTACCAGCGCTACGTCGGTCCCTGCCCGCCCGACAAGGACCACGACTACATGCTCAGCGTGTGGGCCACGTCCAAGCCGATCGACGGCATCGAGGAAGGCTTCTGGCTCAACGAGCTGCGCAACGCGATGCGCATGAACCGCTCCCTTGTGGACTTCGACAGCGTCTGGCTCACCGGCAAGGCCTGAGACGCGCTGCCCGCGGTCCAACGTCCATCTCTTGCGTCCTATCATCGAAGCGAAGGCAGCCACTGCCTGACACCGCAAACATCGGCGTCGAATTCAGAAGAGAAGGAGCCATCATGCCCTGCACCACGATTCTTGTGGGCAAAGCCGCCAGCTATGACGGCAGCACAATCATCGCGAGGAACGAGGATTCCCCCAACGGCCAGTTCACGGCGAAGAAGACGATCGTCGTGCACCCCGCCGACCAGCCCAAGCACTACCGCAGCGTGCTCAGCCACGTCGAGATCGACCTGCCCGCCAACCCGCTGCGTTACACGGCGGTGCCCAATGCCCTGCCCGACGAAGGCATCTGGGCCGAGCACGGCGTCAACGCGCACAACGTGGCGATGAGCGCCACCGAGACGATCACCAGCAACGCGCGCGTGCTGGGCGCCGACCCGCTCGTCGTGCCGCACAAGGCGCAGGGCAACCCCGGCGAGGACGGCTATGTGCCCGAGGTTCCCGGCGGCATCGGCGAAGAGGATTTCGTCACCATCGTGCTGCCCTACATCTCCTCGGCACGCGAGGGCGTCGAACGTCTCGGTTCCCTGCTCGAAAAGTACGGCACCTACGAGATGAACGGCGTGGCGTTCAGCGACGTCGACGAAATCTGGTGGCTCGAGACAATCGGCGGCCACCATTGGATCGCCCGCCGCGTTCCGGACGACAGCTATGTGACGATGCCCAACCAGCTGGGCATCGACGAATTCGACCTCGATGACGCCCTGGGTGACCAGGAAGACAACATGTGCTCCGCTGACCTGCGCGAGTTCATCGAAGCCAACCACCTCGACCTCGCGGTCGAGAACGCTTCGCCGTTCAACCCGCGCGATGCCTTCGGCTCGCACTCAGACTCCGACCACGTCTACAACACGCCGCGCGCCTGGTACATGCAGCGCTTCCTCAACCCCTACGACGAGGTGTGGGACGGTCCTGAGGCTTTGCACGGCCCGATGAGCGACGACATCCCGTGGGCCCGCCAGCCCGAACGCAAGATCACCATCGAGGACGTCAAGTACGTGCTCTCGTCCCACTACCAGGGCACGCCCTACGACCCGTACGGCACGAAGGGCGACGAGCACACGAGGGCGATGTTCCGCCCCATCGGCATCAACCGCAACAACCATCTGTGCGTCATCCAGCTGCGCTCCTACGTGGACGAGGCGAACTGCGCCATCCAGTGGACCGCCTACGGCAGCAACCCGTTCAACACGCTTGTGCCGCTGTTCGCGAACGTCGACGACATCCCTGCCTACCTGCGCGACACGACAGGCGACGTCGACACCTCCAACTTCTACTGGGCGAACCGTCTCATCGGCGCGCTCGCGGACTCCCGCTACAAGGATTCCCGCGCCGCCATCGAGCAATACCAGGAGACATGCACCGCCGCCGGCCATGCCTTCGTGGCGCGCGTGGACAAGCGCGTCGCCGGCAAGTCCTACGACGACGCCACGCCGGTCCTGACGCGCGCGAACGAGGAGATCGCAGGTCTCGTGCAGCGCGAAACCACCGCATTGCTGGGCAAGGTGCTCTACATTTCGAGCATGGCGATGCGCAATGGCTTCCACATGTCCGATAATGGATGAGCCTGGCTGCTGCATGATCTGACGTCTCGGAGTTCTGACGTCGCTCGGCAGGGCAAGTCCGAGGCGCCAGGTTGACGCACCAATCAAGCCGACAGGCCACACAAACAAACAGGAGGATGCATGACCGCTTACGAGGATTTCGTATCCCAATACGGCGTATTCAAGAAGATTGATGCCTTCGGGTATCTCGATTATCTCAAGCACAATCCGGATGCGCCGCGCAAGCGGGGCAAGGTCGTGCTCGTCACCGCCGACACGCCGCTCAAGGCGAGCCGCGGCGAAGGCAAGACCACCACCACGATCGCCCTCATCGACGCCCTGCGCAAGCGCGGCATCGACGCGGCGGCCGTGCTGCGCCAGCCCTCCATGGGCATCACCGCAGCCGGTTCGAAGGGCGGCGCCTCTGGCGGCGGCAAGGCCTCCCTGACCCACCCCGAGCTTGTGGACTGGGGCCTGTGTGGCGAGATGGGCAGCATCGAGGCCGCACAGAACCTGCTCGTCTCCTTCGCTGAGAAAGCCGTGGACGAGGGGCGCCTCGACACGATCCTCGTGCCGCGCGTCTCCGAAGTGCCGTCGCGCTCGCTGCGCCAGATCGCCGTGGACCGCGGCAAGGGCAACGTGCCCGAGCGCGTGGTGCTCACCCCGACGTGCGAGCTCATGCAGATCGTGGTGCTTTCCCGCTCCATGGAAGAGCTGGGGCAGCGCGTCGCCGCAATGATCGCCGGCACCAAGGATGGCAAGCCCGTCACGTTCGGCGAGTTCATCGACCTGTGGCGCATCACCAACATCCTCGCCACCGCCGTGATGCCCGCCTACACCGAGACCCGCGAAGGCTCCCCGGTGTACGTGCACTGCGGCCCGTTCGCGAACGTCTCCATCGGCATCCCCTCACTCGTGTCCGTCGAGCTTGCGTGCGCCCGCCATGACGTGGTGGTCGTCGAAGCCGGCTATGGCACCGATGCCGGTGCCCAGAAGTGGCTCGACATCGCCGCCCGCGAGTATGGCGCGCAGTGGCCAAGTGCGGCCGTCGTGGTGACCCGCGCAACCACGTGGAACGACGACCCGACCCTGAGCTGGCGCTACCCGTTCCATGTGAACCGCTTGGAGAGCCTGGGCATCGCCACCTTCCCGCTCATCAATCTGTGGGAAGGCGAGGACGACCAGATTCCGGCCCTCAAGAGCAAGGCCGCAGAGCTCGGCTTCCGCACGCCGGTGCTGGGAAACCTCTTCCGTGACGGCGGCGACGCCCTGACCCCGCAGCTTGATGACTTCGTGGCGGCGCTCGAAGCCGCTGGCATCCCCGAGGCACCGGAAAGCCACAAGGGCACCCCGCTCGTCGACACCGTGCGTTGGATCGCCAAGAGCGCCTACGGCGTGCCGGCGGAGCGCGTGGTGGAGCGCGACACCTTCGAGCCCAGCCTCAAGGCGGCGACCGAGCTGTGCGAGAAGGCCGGCATCGACATCAACCAGCTCGCCGTGGTGGCCGTGAAGTCCCCGGCGACGATGACCGACAACGATTCCGCGCCCGAAGCGGAGCGTTCCGTGACGCTCAAGAAGGTCGAAGTGCACGCCGGCGCGGGCCTGGTGCACGTGAACCTCACGACCTCCCTCACCACGCCGATGCCGAAGATTGTCTGAGGCTGGTGGCTGTGCGGCTTGCTGCGGTGGCAGTGGCGCACGACTGCTGACTGAAATGCCAGTGCGGCGTTTGTTGCGGCGGGCGGCGCATCCCTTGATGGGATGTGCCGCCCGCCGCGTTTACGTGCCGGGGAGTCGATGTTTGCGGTGCTGATGGAAGCCTTGCAAACAAGGGCGACACGCCGAAGCACGTATCCGATTTGCATTTTCCGAAAAGCCTTGTATATTTACCTCTTGGCTTTGGTAATTAGCCAATGCCCCTGTAGCTCAGTTGGCTAGAGCAGCGGACTCTTAATCCGCGTGTCCAGGGTTCGAGCCCCTGCGGGGGCACAGGTAAGGCGGAACGCACTGCGTTCCGCCTTTTTCGTATTTCCATTTTTCGCGAACTTGGGGTTCCGACCAGCATTTCATACCGACCGGGACCCCAATGCTGTACATGACCCCAAGCTCGATGGCGAGCTCATCGCCCAACTGGGGGTTCTGTCCAGCATCGCATGGGGATTCGTCTCAAGCGCTGTATGCGATAACCGGTCGGCGAAAAGGGGAAGGGCCGATTGGGACGGGGAGCTCATGGAACTGGCGTTGCCGATGATTGGGCCAAGGCTGTGTATCACGATGGGGCTCGGCTTGGTTGTAGCGTCGAGATCGCGGAGCTGGACGAGAGGATGCCTGGATGGTGGCTCTGCGAGGCGACTGGTCCTTCAGCGAGGAGGGAGGGAACTCTATCAAACGCATGTCTGGCGGTTAGGACTTCTGACCATGAACTCCATTGGGGCTTGTCCGCCAAGCATGGGGTCGTAGGACTGAGCCACGGAGACGGATGTAGGGATTTCCTCAATGGCGGATGACGAGATTGCTTGAGGATGGATGCTGTGTTTGCGCACTGGCGATGGCGACACGCCGGTTGGTGGAGGAATTTGGGGTTGTTTTTTGGTGAACGGGTGGTTGTGTGGTGGTTTCCGGGGGTTGGTTTGGGTGGTGGGCTGGTGTTTGCGACACGCCGGGGGGGGCGGGTGTTTGCCGGGGTTTGTGGGGTGTGGGGTTGGGGTGGGTTTGCGTTCGTGGGGGGAGGGGTGTATGTTCTTCTCTTGCTGCTTCGAGCGGCGGCCTCCACAGGGTGGTTGGCTGGTCCGCTTGGATGTGGTGGTGGTTTGAGAACTCAAGAGCGTGTTTTGTGCTACTTTACAAGTCATTTGATTGCCAGCGGG
>JAQXZM010000087.1 GCA_029227215.1 Bifidobacteriaceae bacterium
CCACCCTCGATACACGTCCCATGATCGGAAAAACCTTCTTTCTCCTTCCACCGGGGACATCCGACACCCCCCACACGCCACACACACTACACCCCCATCCACCGCCAACAAAACGGCAACGACGCCGCAAACACCACCGGAACCCACCCGCGGCATCCATCACCGGCGACCAACCGGCCCGCTCGCCGAAGACGGAGACCAGGGAGACCGATAAATGAATGGAAGCATGGACGCACGCCACGAGACCATCCACCAGGCCATTCACGTGCAAGGCAAGGGAGAGCCGCGACCCCAGCTCAAACACGCCATGCGACGGGCACGACGCCGAACACGTGCAGGACGCCATCATCAGCAAGATGAGGTCACCGCCCGCGCTGCCGCGCAACAGCCCGGCATGGGACCGGGGACCCGAACCCGCCCGCATGCACGCGTGTCCGCCGCGCCCGGCATGCAGGTGCACTTCCGCGACCCCCGCAACCCCCGGCAGCGCGGCGCCAACGAGAACACCAACGGCTTGCCGCGCCAACACTCCCCCAAGGGAACCAACCCGTCCGGACACACCGAGGAATGCCCCGACGCAGCCGCCATGGAACCCGACGACAGGCCCCGCAAGACCCCGGACTACATGAAACCCAGCGAGAAGACCCTCGAACTGACCGACGACACCGCAACATCAACGCCAACCGACACCACCAACACCAACCGTCAACAAAGATGTTGCAACAACCAATAGAATTCGCCCCCTAGCGAACGATTCGCCAGACGCTCACCGTCGATCCGCCGTAATCCGGCTTAGGATGATGGAATGGCTGGATTGGTGACAACAATGGACAACAAGGGAACGGCTCCCGAATCGGAGCAGCAGACGGCGAACGCTCCACGCACCTCTATCAACGTCCCAGCTCCCGCCAACGCCCCAGATCCCATCAACGCCCCAGCAACGTCTTCGAAGGGGGCATCGCCACGGGATTCTTCCCGCAACACGCCCCAGCGGAAAACATCGCACAGACGCGGAATGACAAAAGCTCAGAAAGCAGAGGCAGCGCAGAACAGGGCTGCGAAGCGGTCCGGGTTCGAACGCGGCTCACGCAGCTTCATCATGAGCCGGATTCGCGGCACAGACACGTCAATCGAAACCCTGACGCGCTCGTATCTGTTTGCGCGCGGTCTGCGTTTTCGCAAAAACGACAAGCGGTACCCGGGGCACCCGGACATCGTGCTGCCCAAATGGCACACAATGGTGTTCATCAACGGATGCTTCTGGCATATGCATGATTGCGGCAATTGCAAGATTCCCAAATCTCACGTGGAATTCTGGACCGCCAAGCTCGAACGCAACAAGGCGCGCGACGCCCGCCAGCATGCGCAACTTCGCGCGCAAGGCTGGCGGGTCATTGTCGTGTGGGAATGCGAGTTGAAAACAGTGCAGGCGCGTGCCGAACGGCTTGAGAAACTGTATCGACAGATCACGGATGGCAATGACGCAGAGCAGTCAGGCAACATGGAGCAGCAGTCAGGCAACATGGAGCAGTCCAACAGCACAGAGCAGCCAAAGTGATGCAGCGCTGCCCGCGTCACAGCATCGCCGCATCACTGCGCTGCCTGCATCACAGCGCTATCTGGTCATAGCGCCCTGGTCACTGCGCTGTCTAGTCACTGCGCTGCGATTTCGCGCAGCACACGGCGCGCGGCATTCTCGTAGAACGCGGCGCCGGTGGGAATGGAGGAATCGAGCCCGATGTACTTGGGCGAGTGGATGTAGTGGCGGTCGGCGCGGCCGTTGGAGCCGATGAACGCGAACACGACGCGCGTGCGCGAACCGAACTCGGCGAAGTCCTCCCCCGGCATCTGCTGCACGATGGGGGCGAGCGTGGCGTAGCCGCCGTGCTCCACGTCGTCGGCGACGGCGAGGCCGAGCGCCGGGTCGGACTGCATGACGGGTTGCGCGTGCGGCCAGTCGATGTCGGCGGTGATGCCGTAGGCCTGCGCCACGCCGTTGACGATGGTGAAGAAACGCTGGCGCACGAGCTCGGCGTCGGCGTCGGAGAACACGCGCGCGGTGCCGATGAACGACGCCTCGGGCGGGATGACGTTCCACACGGAGCCGGCGTGCACGCTCGTCACCGACACCACAGCGGGATGGAGCGGCGAGATGTTGCGGCTCACGATGGTCTGCAGCGACGTGATCATCGTCGCCATCGCCTCGATGGGGCCGGTGCCGGACTCGGGGCGCGCGCCGTGGGAGCCCTGCGCGTGCAGCGTCACGCCGAAACGGATGGAGCATGCCATCATCGGCTCCTTGCCCACGGCGATCTCGTCAGGCTGGTAGTCGGGCATGTTATGTGCGCCGATGATGGCGGCGAGCGCAGGCGCCTTGCCGGTGCCGTCGAGCGACTTGTCGGCGTCGCCGGTATCGATGGCGTTGCTGATGACGCGCAGAGCGCCGAAACTCGTCTCCTCGGCAGGCTGGAAGAGGATGTCGACGGTGCCGGCAAGGTTCGCGCGGCTTTCCGGCGTGGCGAGACGCGATGCGGCGCCGATGAGATAGGTCATGTGCAGGTCGTGGCCGCACGCGTGCATGAAGCCGTCTTCCTGCGAGGCGAACGGCACGTCGGCCTGTTCTGTGACCGGCAGGCCGTCGATGTCGGCGCGCAGGGCGATGCGCGGGCCGGGCTTGGCGCCTTCGATGCGGGCGATGAGGCCCGTCCCCAGCTGCGGTGTAGGCACCACCGGGATGCCGATCTGCTCCATGAGGCGCGCGAGGTACGCGGTGGTGCGCACCTCGTGGAAGCCGGGTTCGGGGTGTTGGTGCAGGTAATGGCGGATGGCGCGCAACTGGTCCTCGGTGTAACCCGTCTGCGGATCGTATTCGCGAGGCACATGGGTCTGCGGGTCGAGCAACGACTTCCAATATGCCTCGTCGCCCCAGTCCGGCTGCGGCTGCTGGGTCTGCGGATCCTGCAGCTGCTGATTCTGCTGTTGCGGATCCTGGCTTTGCGAATCCCGCTGCTCAGAATCCTGCCGTGCGGTTGTGATGCCCTCGCTCATTGCGTCTCCTTATCTACCAGATGCGCTGCCCTCATGCATGTGACATGGCGCGTATGCCTCGGGGCGTGTTTCCTGCTGCCTGATGCCGTGACCATCGTAGCCCGCGCAGGGCACGAGGACCACGGCAGCCAGCAATCATCGACTGTATTCATCAAAATGAAAAAAACGGGGCCGGCCGGACTTTCGCCCAGCCAGCCCCGCGTACCGGCGTTCCCCAACCCGGCACGTCTGGATTAACGCGCCCAACACGCGCCGGACTGCGGTTGCAGTCCTGCTTTCGCGTGGCGCATGTAGGCACCCGGCTCCGGCTCGCCCCGTGATGGAACTCGCCTGCCACTGAGTGCCCCGCGCCTTGCGCCGCACGACCGACGCGGCGCTTCGCGAAAGTGATTTCACCTTATCAACCCGCGCCCGCCCGCGCCACCGAAAACGCCGCAATTGCCTATACCCGCTTCTTATGGCGGGTTCAAAGCGACCCAGCGAATCTCAGCGTCCCGCCGAGGCCGGCCCCTTACCTTCCGTCATCGGCGCCCCATTCATCCGGCGCCGAAGACGGACGTTACAGGCCCATTTCCCAGCCGCCCAACGTCCGCTATCGGCGCACCACCAACCCGGTGCCGAAGACGGACGTCACAAGGCCGTTTTTCGGGGTTCAAACCTCCGTCATCGGCGCCTCATTCATCCGGCGCCGAAGACGGACGTTTGGAGGCGGTTTTTGAGCGGTCTAGCCTCCGCAATCGGCGCCTCATCAACTCGGCGCCGATTGCGGACGTTACGTGCGATTTCAGGGCGGATTAGCATGGGGGCATGATCGATCACATCACGCTCAAGGCGTCCGACGCCGCCAAGTCCATTGCCTTCTACACCGCTGCACTGGCCCCGCTGGGCTATGTGCCCAAGGCGCATCATGAGCCGACCATCGGGTTCGGCGTGGATGACGGCACCGCGCATTCCGATTTCTACGTCTCCCCTATCGAGCCAGGGCGCACGGTGGTGCCCACGCATATCGCGTTCCTGGCTCCCAGCAAGCAGGCCGTCGAGCGGTTCCATGCCGCGGCGCTTGCCGCCGGCGGCACCGACAATGGCAAGCCCGGCCCGCGCGCCTACCACGAGGGGTACTGGGCGGCATTCGTGCTTGACCCGGATGGCAACAACATCGAGGCCGTCGTCAACTGGTCGGGGTACGACGTGCCCAGGTCGGAGTGATTATTGGAGTGATTAAGTCGGAGCGACCATCACACTGCCCGACTATCACACTGACCAATCCTCGCCGCCTTCTCAGTGCGAGGAGAACCACCAGGCAGCGGCGATGACCGCCATCGCCACGAGCACAAGCACCAGTATGGCGATCGTGTTGCGCTTGCGCACCGAACGGCGGCGCTGCTCCAACTCAAGCGTCGGCACCGCAGCGCGGGTGAAGTCCACGCGCGTGCGGGCGGATTCGAGGTCGTGCGTGTCTGACTTCGCATCGTCGAGCCGCGCCTGCGCCTGCTCGATCGTCGCCACGTCCGCCGTCACGCGCTCCACGTTGCTTTCGAAGTTCGCAAGCCGCTCCTCGTGGTTGTCGCGCGCGGACTCGTAGTTCTGCGCACCGGTCACGATGCGCGAGCCGAACGAACGCGCCTCCTGCTCGTTCTTCGCGGCGAACTGGATGAGCATCACGTCCGCGCCGGAACGCACCTCCACGAACAGCTGGTCAGTGGCGCCATCGTCGCCCATCACCTTGTTGGCGAGCTTGGCGGACCGGCTGCCGCTCTCGGTGCGCGGGTAGTCGAGGCTCGAGCGCACCGCCTCCGCGGGGTCGATCACGCGCACATCCGCCTGCCCCGAGTCGAGCCGCAGCTTCGCATGGTTGTACTCGATGCGATCCACATACAGCGTGGCGTGGGCGAAACGCGCCACCGGCTGCGCGTAGTCGGCGTTCTCCTTGTCGATGAGCTTCCTCGCGGCGTCGATCGCCTCCGCATGCTCCTTCTTGGCGCGGGCGAGCGCGGACTCCGCCTTTTTCACGCGACTCTGGTACTCACCGTTGATGCGCTTGTATTCGCGCGTGGCGGCATCGTATTCCTGCATCTGGCGGGACGGCCCGCCATCCGAGACCTCGATCTCACCGCGTTCGTCACCGCGTTGGGAAGAGACCTGCACCGCCGGCACCCGTGTGAGCGGCGCCTGGCTTCCCGCGACTGCCGCCTTACCGCCCTGCTGCCCCAGTTGTTGACTGTGCCTCTGCCCTTGCCACTGCTCCTGCCGGATCGGCTGCGGCGTGGCGACCGCGTTCGCCTGTGGCGTAGGGTCGGCGGTCCAATTACGCCGCGGATTGGTGCTCACGCCCTGTGTGCCGTCGCCCGTCGCGCTGCCCGCTGCATGAGCTTCCGTGACACCCGTCGCATTACCCGCCACGGTGCCCGAACCGGCAACGTCCCATGTTTTCCGCGGATTGTGCGTCTCGTTCATCTCGTTGCGTCCCTCGCTGTCGTCTCGTTCTGTCTCAATCGCTGAGACCGCATTCCTTGCATCCGCTACCCATCATGCCACGCGCCGTCCGAAAAATCATGAATCGCACGATTATTCAAGTATCCAAAAAGCTTCGTGACGCGTGCACTGGGAATCGCGCACTGGGAATCTCGTACCAGGGAGCGCACAATAGGGAGGGAACGGTAGAGTGGAACGCAGCACAGTTCCACAGGAATCACAGTGACACACCGGGTGGCACACCCGTGGGCGCGCGGCCGTGCGCCGCGCATACCGATTACGGAAGGATAACGATGTCCGAAGGATTGCAAGCCAGCCTCTCCCACCTCGAGGAGACCATCCCCTCGTCCGTCTTGCAGCGTGCGCGCGACTATTGGCGCCGCGGGCTCGTGGAGACGGTGGACGACCTAGACGGCGACGCCGACACCGCTGCCGCCACCGTACATGTGGGCGGCACGAACTACACCGTCACCATCGACACGACCCATGCCACCGAAGCGCCCGCCGATTCCGAAGCGCCCGCCGATTCCAGCACACCCGCCGCCAAGCCCGCCACCACCTGCACATGCGGCGCCGAGCAGCCCTGCCGCCATGCCGCGGCGGCAATGCTCCTGCTGCGCGACGGCAAGGCGCCCGCGCACCTGGACCAGAACGCCGTGGACCGCGCCATCGCCCGCTCCACCACCGACATGGCGAACATCCCCCACGAGATGTACGACGCACTGCTCGCCGCCATCGTCGCCAAGCACGACCTGAGCGGCGTGGGTGGTCTGGGCGCCGATTCCTTCACCTTCATCTACACCGGCCTGTGGCAGACCATCCCCGACGAGCTCATGCCCAGCGACTTCACCCACCTGTACTCCCAGGAAGAGGCGACCGGCTACATCCAGCGCGCGTTCTCGGCCTTCGTAGAACCCAAGACCGGCCAGAGCAAGGAAGACAAGGCGAAGGAGCTGGAGACCACCCCGATCACGAAGAACTCCCCCGTGTTCCAAGGCGTGGAGACCGTGCTGGAGAACGCGCTCAAGTCCACGGACTGGGAGAACGCCACGCACAACATCTGCCTGTGCATCCGCGCCCTCGCCGAGATCACCCACATCTTCAACGACCAGAACGGCGAGGCGCGCAATCACGCGCACGCGCTCATGCTGCCCATCACCCGCTACTTCACGTGGATGAGCGAGGAGGCGGCTCCGGATGTGAGCGGCAACGCGCTGTCCGAACTCATCACGATGGGCACCGACGACATGGTGATGCACATCCTCTCCGGCGGCATCCCCGTGTTCAGCTGCGCCCTGCCGTTCGCCCGCTGGGATGACACGAGCATGTGGGCCTACGAAGCGCTCGACACCGCCGACAAGGCCCTCGGCACCGACACGAGCGTGGAGGAATGCACCAAGCGCGGCTTCGACATCGCCTGGTCGCGCGAGCGCCTGGCGGTGTTGCGCCACGATGTGTGCGTGCTCTCCGGCGACAAGGACGGCGTTGCCCAGATTCGCAAGGGCATGGGCCATGACGTGGCGGCGATGAGCCTTGACCTGGCGAGCGACATCCTGCGCGGCGACATCGACGGCGCCGTGCAGATCGTGCGCACCGTGAACAAGGAGAACCAGGCGACCGTGGACGCCACGCGCAAGGCGAACCAGGCGCTGCTCATGACGCTCGACATCAATGGCCGCAGCGAGCTGGGCGAAAGCGGCTGGCTGGGCGTCACCGAGGCTGTGATGCAGGCGGCGCTTGACAAGGAGGGCCTTGAGGAGCTGTATACGAACAACATCCTCAACGCCACCGTGAAGATCGGCATCCTCTATGTGCCGCGCATGGCGCGCCTTGTGGGCCAGGCGGCGTGGCCGGCGAAGAACGACGAGCTGATGACCAAGTGCGGCCGCCAGCTCGTGCAGCGCCGCGCGATGCTCGCCGACGTGAACGAGCAGCTGCGCCAGCAGGGCAAGAACCCAGTGCCGCCGGTGGCGCTGCGCAACCCCGCGTATGAGCTGCTCATCATCCAGAACCGCGATTCCGACGCGGCGCTCAACTACATCCGTGTGACCGGTGCCGTCTCCAAGGAGATGCTCGAGGTGGTCGCCGACAAGTCGCCCGACGAGGCCCGTAAGATCCAGGACCAATTGCACGAAGCGCAAGCGAAGCGCGGCGAGAAACCTGCCGAGCTCATCGACTCCAAGGAATACGACGTGCTCGATGCCGCCGATGCCGCTGCCGCCGCCGTGGATGCGATCCTGCACCCCGATCAGCAAGGCGAGTGAGGTTCCGCGCCGACATTCGCGCCAATATTCTTGCCAATGAACGAAAAGGCGGTGCACACTGTGTTTTCAGTGTGCACCGCCTTTTTGCTGGGTGGTGCCGTGACTCGCAGCGTCGCCGCATTACTGCATTACTGCTGGTCGCTCCCCTGCCCATCGTCGTATTGCTGCGCGTAGGCGGATCTATGTTCTTCCCCCGCTGCCATGGAATCCGCGGTATCGGAACCGGGTCCATTCGCCAATTCGTCCCATGCCGAGCGCGGCGCCGCAGATGTGCCTGCCCCGGTCTGGACTCCTAGCTGCGTTTGTTGGGACGCATAGCCTTGCGGCGTGGAGGGTGCTGGTTGCGGCAATCCCGCGGCTTGGGCCCTGCGCGCCGCATCATCCGCGAGAGGCTGCGGGGTCATCGCCCGCATCACCTCGTCGGACGCATCCGGCTTGCCGGGCACGACCGTGGGTGCATACGGATCGAGCTGGGATTCGTCGGTGATGTAGTACGGCGCATTCGGCTGAGCGGCATAGCCCTGCTGCTGATAATCCATCGGCTGGTAGCTCTCTTGCTGAAAATCAGGCTGGTAACCCGGCTGCGGGTAATTCGCCTGCTGGTATCCCGGCTGGTAGGGGTATGGAGCAATCGCGCCCGGCATGCCCGTAGCCATGCCGCCCTGCATGCCGCCAGGCACACCGCCCGGCATCGCATCGGCCATCATGCCGGCATCGGGGGCATACCACGCTTCATCCACATGGCGAGCGTCGAAGCCATCCGGCAAATCGCTCGGCTCGTGGGCGCACGGAAGCGCAGCGAACGGCGTTCCCGGCGCCTCCGGGTAGATGCACCCGCCATCGGCGAAATGGAACCGATTGGCGAATCGCATGCCCGCCACGCGGGCGAGCGCTTCCACAAGGAGCATCCACAGGCCGGGCAGCAAGAAGCACCATGGCTTGGGCGCGATGGCAGCGCCCACCAGCGACGGCACCGACGAGCCAGAGGAGAGCGAGTCGAGCAGGTCGTTGTTGTCGAAGCCGGACGTGTGCACGCGCAGGGAAAGGATCATGAAACCGAATTGAAGCAGCGCCGCCACAAGCGCCATGACGGCAGGGGCCTTCCATGCCTCGCTCCATGCGGCGGACTTCACGTCCGCGTGGTATCGCTTGCCCGCGCGCAGGGCGAGATACAACGTGAGTGCCACGAAGGCAACGAACACCACCCACTTGAACCATGTGCTGCTCATCGTGGGGAACGATCCAAGCCACGCGCCGCTCTCTAGGTCATGGAGTTCGCCAGCGATGGCGGGCGTGCTTGTGCCGTCCGTCGCCCCGCTGACACGCAGGCTGTAAGTGCCGAAGCAGCACAGGAAGAACAGGTAGGCCGCCACCTCTGGCACGAAGGGGATCAGGCCCACCCACATCTTCACGGGGTTGGAGGCGAACCACTGGGCGGCGGCGCTGGAACTGCTCGCGTGGGCGGCGATGTAATCGCTCATCGCGTAGCTCAGCAGCAACGAGTGGATGAAGCCCGCCACGAGGAAGAACGCCGCGCCGAAGAGCAGCGCTTCGGCGAGCGTGCGGATGTAGCCGGACTGGCGGTGCATCCAGCGCCACATGGCATGGAACACGCTGGGCGCGCCCGGGGCGCGGTTGCCCATGTTGACGCCGACCATGGCACCCAGGCCCGAGAGCACGAACACCGCGAGCACGCTGCGCCAGGTGAGCGCCGTGTAGCGGGAGGTGATGCTGACCAACAGGAGGCTCGCCGTGGCGCGATGCGTGCCCGTCAGCGCGAGCAGCGTGGAGAGGAGCGTGGTGAGCAGCGCCGTGCAGCCGCCGCCGATGATGACCGACCCCTTCTCACGGCACATCGCGCCGGACTTGGCAATGAGGTAGGCGCCGAACGCCGCGCCGAGGAACATCGCGATGCCGGCGATGCCGATCACGCCGCCGAACGTCAGGCTCGCCGAGACATTCTCGGGCGCCCCGTAGGACGACAGGAAATCGCTGTATTCCATGCCGAAACTGCACGATGCCGTGCCGCCGATGCCGATGGCGAACGCGAGTGTGAACAGCGTGAAGATGCCGGGTTGCAGGCTTTCGAGCATGCTTTGTGCCATCGCGCCCAACGACGAGGAACCGCTGGAATCACCCAGGTCGCCCAACCCGCCCAAAGCACCCGTCTCGCTGTTCTGCATCGCGGATGCGAGTGAGGCGAACGGCACGAGCTCGAGCAGGATTGTGATGAGCGTGAAGACCAGCGCGCCGGCGATCGCAAGGATCGAGGCGAAGCACGCGGCACGCGCCGCCATGCGCCAAGCAGCGTGCCGCGCGGCGGGCGTCGGCTCCACCTGCATCGTGAGATACCCCGGTTGCGGCTGGACGGTCTGCGGCTGGACCATCGGCGGCTGGCTCATCTGTGTCTGCGCCATCTGTATCTGCTGTGTCTGTGCCATCGGTGGCACCGGTTGCTGCGGCGCTGCCTGTTGCCATGGTTGTGCCGCGCCGCTCTGTGCAGCGTCTGCCTGCACCGCTGCGCCGCACGTGGGGCAATACGCCTGGTCGGGCGGCACCTCGGCGCCGCATGTGGAGCACTTCATCGTCCTCTCCCTTTCCCTGTCAGTGACTTGTTTGTTGGTGATTTCTGCCTATCCAAGACTTCCGTTCCCTGCTGCAACCTTACAACAGCGGCTTACGACAGCAGCTTCAGGATGTCACCGCGCGTCATGCGCCCGATGGACGGAGCCGCGGGTGCGTCCTCGTCGCCGGCGAACAGGCCGGAGTCGGCGATTTTCGCATCGGCTTCGCTCATCTCGCCGGCGCTGTGGTCCACGGTGGTGAAGGCGTGGGCGAGGCGGCTCTTGCTTTCCTGCAGCTCGTGCACGCGCTCCTCCACCGTGTCGGCGGCGATGATCTGGTACACGTCCACGTCGTGGGTCTGGCCGATGCGGTGGGCCCTGCCGGTCGCCTGGTCCTGCGCGGCGGCGTTCCACCACGGGTCGGCGTGCACCACCACGGAGGCGCCGATGAGGTTGAGGCCGGTGTTGCCCGCCTTGAGCGAGATGAGCATGACCGGCGCACCCTCGCCCGCGTTGAAGGTGTTGGCGAGTTCGATGCGGCGCTTCTTGGGCGTGGAACCGACGAGTTTGACGTTGTCGATGCCTTCCTTATCGAGGCGCTTGCCGATGATGTCGAGGAACGACGTGAACTGCGAGAACACGAGCACGCGACGGTCGGACTCGATGTTCGAGCTCACCACGTCCACGATGGCATCAAGCTTGGCGGACGACGCAGGTGCGTCGTCGTACACGAGCCGCGGGTCGCAGCAGATCTCGCGCAGGCGCGTGAGCTCGGCGAGCACCGAAATTGTCATGTCGGACAGCGATTCGTCGGGGTCGCCGTTGAGCATGTCGCGCAAGCGGCGCTCCTGGGCGGCGTACAGCTTGCGCTGCGCGCCCTCGAGCTGCACCTTCACGGTGGTCTCGAGGCGTTCAGGCAGGTCGCGCAACACCTGGGACTTCAAGCGCCGCTTGATGAACACCTGGGTGATGGCGCGCAATTGCAGCGCCTCGGGCACGTCCTTGCGGCCGTCCTCCATCGCTTGCGCGATGGGTGTCTCGAAGTGGGCGCGGAACCAGTGATAGCTACGCAGCAGGCCGGGCATGAGGAAGTCGAAGATGCTCCACAGCTCGCTGAGCCTGTTCTCGATCGGTGTGCCGGTCAGGGCGAAGCGGTGGGCGGCGTTGAGGCGCTTGACCGCGCGGGTCATCTGCGCGTCCGGGTTCTTGATGTACTGCGCCTCGTCGAGCACCACGGTCGAGAACATCTTCGTGGCGTAATCCTCGACGTCGCGGCGCAGCAGGTCGTAGGACGTGATGATGAGCTCCGGCGGCTGCTTCGCGGACGCCTTGCCTGAAGACGCCTTCGATGATTGCTTGGCATCGTCCGTATCAGCAGCATCGGCGGCACCATCAGCGGCAGCGCCATCGCCATCGGCATCCGGCAGCATGCTCACGAGGGCGCGCCGCTGGGCCTTGGTGCCGGCGGCTACCTCCACGTGCAGATCGGGCGCGAACTTCTTGCATTCGGATTCCCAGTTGTACACGAGCGACGCCGGGCACACGACGAGCGCGGTGCCATCGGTGCGGCGGCCGAGCAGCAGCGCGATGGTCTGCACGGTCTTGCCCAGGCCCATCTCGTCGGCGAGGATGCCGCCGAAGTCCTTGTCGTACAGCGTGGAAAGCCAGCGGAAGCCGTCGAGCTGGTAGGGGCGCATCGTGGCGTTGAGGCCCTGCGGCACCTGGTAGCGCGAGGGGTCGATGACGTCCATGTCGTGCACGTAGGCGCGGAACGATTCGTCCTCGTCCACCTCGTCGTTGAGCGACTGCGCCACGAACGCGCGGGACGCGGGCAGCGTCACCTCGCCGTTCGCCAGGTCGGCATCGCTGATGCCCAGGGCATCGGCGGCGTCGGCGAACTTCTCGAGCTCCTCGCCGGTGCCGGCGCCCTGCAGATCGATGAGCTCGCCATTGCGCAGCCGATGGTAGCGGCGGCGCTTGCGATAGCTCGCCAGCAGCCCCGCCACTTCATCGGCGGGGATCTCGTCGGCGAGCGGCGTGACCTCAAGCAGGTGCGACTTGATCGAGACGCCGAAGCGGATGTGGCCCATCTGGCGCGGCTCGAGCGCGTTGAACGCATCCGTGGCGTAGATGGTGCCCGCCTGCCGCAGGGTCTCCAGGCCATGCCGCATGAGGAAGAGCAAGGAGTTCTCGTCCTTCTCGGGGATGCGCGCCAGGCCCGATTGCTTGTCGACCTGGGGGAAGAGCATATTCACCAGCTCGATGCCGACGTTCTCCTCTGCGGTGCTGCGATACAGCGCGCTGCGGGTGGAGTCGGAGTCCACGCGGGCATGGACCGTGTGGTCGCGCGGAATGAGCTGCACCGACGTGTCGGGGTACTGCGCCACCAGCTCGCACGAGACGCCCTTCTCGTCACGGTCCAGGTAGAACGCGAGATCGGGATCGAGCATGCGGGTGGATTCGGCGCGTTCGACGCGCGGCAACGTGAGCCGCACGCCCGCGGATTCGAGCTGCGGCACGATCGAGTCCTCGAACATCGACCAATCCGCCGTCTCCACATACTGGTCGTGCAGCGTGCCGCACAGCTGGTCAAGTGCCTCGGATGCCGCGATGAATTCCGGGGAGCAGCAGAAAATGCCCAGCATCTCCGCCGTCTGGAGCGATTCGACGACCGCATACGAATGGCGGGCGCCGTGCAGGAACGTCTTGATCACGGTCTTCGGCACGAAGCGCACGCCCAGAATACCGGTGAAATCCTCCTGGGAATACCGCTCCCCCGTCTGCGGCACCTCTCGTTCGCCATCCGGCATCACCGCCATCACCGTCAGGAACACAGCGGGGTCGCCTTCGAGGATCGGCGTGGCGGCGAGCTGATAATACTTCTGCATGCCGTAGCCGCCATCGTCGTTGCGGAAGAGGATGGAATGGCGGGCGAACGCCGGCGGCACGCTCGCGGCATAGCTGCCCGTGGCTCGGAACGTCGTGCGATCCACGGTCGCCGGCGACGCGGCCGCATCCACCGCAGTGGCCGGGCCATCCGCCGCGGCAGCGCCATCCGGGCTCTGCGCATTACCCATGCCCTGCGCAGCATGCGGATCGAGCGCATCATGCGGCGCCTGCGCCGCTGCGACTTGTGCCTCCATGCGTTCAAGGTTCGCCGCATGGTGCGTGCGCGCCATCTGGAGCGGGTTGCTGCCGTTCACGAGGAACGATGCCGCGTACCGCCACGGGGCGGGCACCTCGGTCTGCGCGACCGGCGTATGCAGGTCGAGCAGCTCGCACACCTCGGTTTCGCTCAGGCGCAGCTTCCTGCCGAACTGGGGCACGTAGTCCTCCGACGGGTAGTAGCTATAGCCATAGCCGTAACCGTAGTCGATGAGCGTGCTGCGGGTGTCGCGCAACCGCTGCAGGTATTCGAAAATCTGGCGGGAATACGGGTCGAGCAGGTCGAGGTCGTGCACGAACGAGAGCTTCTTGCCGTAGGCGTCGTACCGGCGCTGCAGGAAGTTCTTGACGAGCTTGTTGAAGTCCTGGATCGCATAGGAGATGTCGCGGTACCAGATGCGCATCGTGAGCGACCAGCCGTCGAGCGTGTGCTCGAGGTGCGGCTCCAGGTGCACGCTTCCCGGGGTGGGGATGACCTGGTCGGGCTCCTTCGATTTCTTGGCCTTGGCTTTGCCTTTCTTGCCGTTCTTGCCAAGTTCATCCACGTCGTTGACGTTGCCCTTGACATCGAGGAGCTTGTGGAGGGATTCGAGCGCCCCGTGGCGCGACTGGCGGCGCACGGTGGTGTTGCGCATGTTCTCTTCGCTCATCGCGCGGCGCAGCCCCGGGGACGTATGGCGTTCGGGCGCCGCCGCCTTCGCAGCGCGCTTCGACTTCGATGCGCCCTTGCCACTGCCTTTTCCTGTGCCAGCGGCATCCTGATCGTCGTGGATGCCCCACTGCACATCCCCGCCCCAGAAGACCTGCGGCGTGATGAGGAACAGCGTGCACAATGCCACCACATGGGCGCACAGCGCCGTCGTGGCGCCGTTCCCGATGGCGGTTCCATGCGTGGCGTTCACGCCGCGGGTGCCGCTGGCGGATTCCCATGCCTCGCTGATGGCGTCGACGACATTGCTCAGCTGCCCGCCCTTCGCCCCGTAGCTGGTGCCCGGCTCGTCGTCGGGGTTGAAATCATCGATATCGATCTGGTCATCAAGGTCGCCGAAATCATCGAGGTCGGAGAAATCATCGAACGCGCCAAAGTCGTTGGCGCTGGCACGCGAGCCCTTGCCCCGCGCCGTATCGCCGCCGTGGGAGCCCTTGCCCAGCGCATGCGTGTGCCCGGATGCGTCCATCCACATGCCGGCCTGGTACATCTCGCCCACCGGGCACTCGCAGCACGCATCGCTTAGCTCCAGGCTGCCGTCGATGCAAGGGGTGAAGGTCACGCCGATGGGCGTCCACTTCTTGTTCTTGTGGTCGGTGTCGAGCTGCGCTTCGCCGTGGAGGCGGAAAGCCCTGCCACCGGTGTCGTTCACCTCGCCGAGGTCGATGCCCGTGGCGTGCACGCCTCCGGAGGCCATGGCAAGGAACGTGCCATCGCGGAAGTCCTCGCTGGTGCTGTAGGCCTTGATGGCAGCGAGCAAAGCGCTTTCCGTCGCGGTGGAGTCGACCTGCTCGCGCACGGTCATAAGCGTCGCAAGGTCCGAAATGCTCATGCTTGCGCCTCTCGGGCTTCCGCTCCCTCGTTGCGATCCTGTGCCTCGCTGTGCCATGTATGGGCCTCCCGCCGAAATTCAGTGCACCCTCCATCATGCCATACGAATGGGTGCAACTCATAAAATAACGCCCCGAGCATGGGCTCGGGGCGTTGGCATGTCGCGGTTTTGGCTCTTCGGCCCTGCCGAAATCAGCCAAGGGCGAAGTCCGCCAGCAAGCGATTGCCGACAGCAGACTCCTTCTGCGGGCGATTACCGATGCAAGCGATCACTGTTTATGGCAATCATGGTTGCCGGCAATCACTACCGTCGGTAATCAATGTTGTCGGTAATCACTGCTGTGCCGACGTGTCGCTGTCGGAATCCGACGCAGCGGCTGCACCATCCGCCGAGGTGCCCTCGGCGGGTGCGTCTGCAGCGGAGGCGCCATCATCGGCAGCTGCAGCTTCTTCAGCCGCCGCAGTCTCAGCGGGCTCGGCATCGGAATCGCCGGAAGCCAACGGGGTCTGCTCGACGTGCTGGACCGGCATCGC
>JAQXZM010000088.1 GCA_029227215.1 Bifidobacteriaceae bacterium
GCAGCGCGCGTTCGTGCAAGCCCTGGCCCGCATCTTCACCGACCTCGCCAACCAGGAGCGCACGAGCAACCTCTATATGTCTGGCACGAACCGCCTGACCCACCGCGAGGGCGCGATCGAAGACGTGGCGCCGCTGCTCGATGCCCTCGAGGAACAGGTGGTGCTCATGCACCTCATGGGCAAGCTCAGCGAGGTCGCCCATGAAAACGCGGCCGCCGGCCCTTCCGGGGGAGTGGGCGTCGCCATCGGTTCCGAGACCCACACGCCTGGGCTGCTCCACGCTTCCGTGGTCTCCAGCGGGTATGGGCGGTCGTCGGGTGGCGATGCCGCGCAAACCGACGGCGATGGCCAGTCGATTGCCTCGCCCGTGGCGTTCGTCGGATCCATCGGCCCCACGCACATGGATTACGCGACCACGATCGCCGCGGTGCAAGCCGTGGCGAAGTACCTCACGGAATACGTGGCGCGAGAGGAGGGCGACGACGAGCAGGATTCCTCACACGGCGAATCCGCACCGCACGCGCAACGCCCGGCTGATGACGACGGCCCGGTGGTCACCCCGTGACACAATTGCCCGTGACACGAATGCCCCGTGACACAATAGGACTGGCGCCATAGGATTTCGCAATCCGCCTCAAGCTTCATAACCATCCACAACACACCATCCATCACAACACAGGAAAGTCAAGGACACACAAGTGGCAGAACCTGACTATTACGAGACGCTCGGCGTATCCCGAGACGCCACCCAGGACGAGATCAAGAAGGCTTACCGCAAGCTCAGCCGCAAGTACCATCCCGACCTGGCCGGTCCCGAGTTCGAAGACAAGTTCAAGGCGGTCAACAACGCCTATGACGTGCTGAGCGACCCGGACAAGCGCCGCATGTACGACATGGGCGCCGACCCCAACAGCCCCGGCGGCGGCGCGCAGTCGTTCCAAGGCGGTTTCGGCGACATCTTCACTGACCTGTTCGGCTCGGCGTTCGGCGCGACGGGCGGCTCCGGCCCCATTCCGCGCACCCAACCGGGACGCGACGCACGCGCCGTGATGGACATCGACCTGAAGACCGCGGTGTTCGGCGGCACATCCAACCTCGACATCTCCACCTACCAGGTGTGCACCACCTGCCATGGCACGGGCTGCGAAGGCGACACGAAGCCGACGCAATGCCCCGACTGCAAGGGCCGTGGCAGCGTGCAGCATGTGCAGAACACGCTGCTTGGCCAGATGATGACGGAGACCCCGTGCAACCGCTGCGGCGGTCACGGCACTGTCATCGAGCACCCGTGCCCCACCTGCCAGGGCCACGGCCGTGTGCGCACGAAGCGCACCGTCACCGTCAACGTGCCCGCGGGCGTGGACGACAACACGCGCATCCGCCTCAACCATCAGGGTGAAGTGGGCGAGGGCGGCGGCCCTGCCGGCGACCTGTATGTGGACATCCGCGTCAAGAAGGACGACACCTTAACCCGCGAGGGCGACGACCTCCATAGCTGGGTGCGCATCCCCCTCACCTGGGCGGCGCTCGGCCATACATCCAAGGTCGCGACCTTCGACGGCACCAAGGAAGTGGAGATCCCCGCCGGATCCCAGACGGGCAGCACGATCGAGCTCAAGGGCCTGGGCGTCACAAGCCTGCGCGATTCCAAGCAGCGCGGCAACATCATCATCCACCTCATCGTGGAAACGCCAACGAAGCTCACCGACGAGCAGAAGAAACTGCTCGAAAAATTCGCCGAATCCCGCAAGGACGCCGATTACGAACCGCAACCAGGCAGCGAAGTGAAGATACCCAAGTCCAAGGGCTTCTTCGGCAAGCTCAAGGACGCGCTGAGCTAGGCTTAATGTGGTGGCGCGGCGCGTTCCTCGCCCGCTACATTGCATGAATCGGCCCCATGTGTTACCTGATAACACATGGGGCCGATTCTATATCAATTTGCGCCGATTGCAATTTGCGCCGATTGTCCGACGCCGCGACGTACATTGCTCAGCCGAGCAGGCTCGAGCACATCTGGCGGAACTCGCTCACATAGCCGCCGCCGAAGAACACGCAATGACCGGCGATGGGGTAGAGCTGCCACAGCGTGTAGCGATCCTGATAGCCAGCCTTGAGCGGGTGCACGCTCGTGTAGCCATCCATGATTTCCGAGAGATACGGCATGCCGAAGAGGTGCAGCATCGCCAGGTCTTCCTCACGGTGCCCGCCGTGGGCGGCAGGGTCGATGAGAATCGCCTGCACGTCGTCGGCACGCTGATCGGAGCCCTTCACGTCGGCGCCGCCATGCGTCCACATCACATTGCCGCTCCACAGGTCGCCGTGCACACGCGCCGGCTTGTCGGACGCCGCGGGGCCCATGAGCTCGGGCAGGGCGTCCACGACGCGCTGCGCAAGCTCCAGGTCGCCCTTGCCGAGCACGCCACGCTCCACGCCGAGGCGCACCATCGGCAGGATGCGCCCTTCGCCGAAGTACGTCACCGCGTCGGTCCATTCGCCGGTGTCCATCGGCACCGGGTCCTGGAGCGGACCGAAGTAGCAGGTGCCGTCATAGCCTTGCGGCGCCGAGCCGAAATACTGGGCGCCCGTGTCGTGCATGCGGGCGAGCGCTGCGCCAAACGCATACGCCGCCTTCGGCGTGGGGGAGGCGGGTTCCACGCGCTCGATGTCGAGGTAGTCATTGCCCCAGTCGAAGACCTTGACGACGCGCGGGCCGCCGTTCGCCTGGGCCTCGCCCAGCCATTGCAATCCCTTGCCTTCGCATTCGAAGAAGCCCTTCGGCGCCCATCCGCGCGACTTGCGGTACACGGCATCACTCATCGTTGCGTTCCTCCTTGATTGCCTGCGGTGCGGGCGCGTTCCTGCGCCGCATCGCATTCGATGGTGCTTTCAGTATCGCACCTGCAGCGCGCGATTGCGCCAATCAGCCCATTGCGAAAGCAGGTGCACGCGAAAGAATACGCGCGGAAAAGGACGCGCCACGACGAAACACTTGTATGCCGAAAGCGACACAGGCAGCAGAGCTGACACAGATGACCGGCACAGACGACCGGCACTGCCGGCTGATGCAGACGGTGCAGCCATGCGACTGTGAAGGTTCTGTGACGAAACGGCTGCACGCCGCACTCGTGTGCAAGCCGCCCTGTATTGTGGCGAACGTGAATGTTTTCCAAGCTATTTTTCTCGGATTCCTGCAAGGTCTGACGGAGTATCTGCCTGTCTCGTCGAGCGCCCACATCAGGATCTTCGGCTCCCTCATCGGTTGCGAAGACCCCGGCGCGGCGTTCACCGCCATCATCCAGATCGGCACGGAGCTGGCGGTGCTTCTGTACTTCCGCCACGACATCGCACGCATTCTGTCTCATTGGTTCCGCTGCCTGTTCGATAAGAACGCCCAGGGGTGGGAGCGTTTCGGTTCCAAAGACAAGGATGCCGCGATGGGCTGGTACATCATCATCGGCACGCTGCCAATCGTGATCGCTGGCTTGCTTTTCCAAAAGACCATCGAGACCAATCTTCGCAATCTGTGGATCATCGTGTGCACGCTCGCCATCTTCGGCGTGCTGCTGTGGTATTTCGACCAGAGGAGCCCTCAGACCAAGCGCGAAGAGGACATGACGTGGAAGGACGCGATCGTGTTCGGCATCGGCCAGATGCTTGCGCTCATCCCTGGCGTGTCGCGTTCCGGCGGCACCATCACTTTCGGTCGCGCGATGGGCTACACCCGCGAGGCCGCCGCCCGCGTGAGCTTCCTCATGGCCATCCCCGCCGTGCTCGGCGCCGGCATCCTCGAGGCCGTCAAGTCAGTGGGCGAGACCTCCGACCCCTCATTCCCCGGCTGGGGCGTGACGATCCTCGCCACGATCATCTCGTTCGTAGTGGGCTATGTGGTCATCATCGGGTTCCTGAAGCTCGTCTCCACGTTCTCGTACAAGGGCTTCGCCATCTACCGCATCTGCCTGGCGGCGTTCGTAGTGCTCATGCTCGTGCTGGGCGTGCTCACGCCGCTTTCCGGTGCAACCGCTGCATAAACCGCCGCATAGCAGTCTGATCATGCCGACGCGCTGATCAGACGAGCGCACTCAACAGACCTGGGCCGTCGCCATTCACGCATGATGTGAAAGGCGACGGCCCAGGTCTTTGCTTTTATTGAATCCTTTAATCCTTTATTGAATCCTCGATGCGCCGAATCCCGCATTCAGGCATTCTCAGGGCTGCCCCCATCCGAATGATGCCCGTCTGGGCCGTGGGAATCTGTTCCTGGGGAATTCGTCTGACCGGAAGCACCTGCGGGCGCGTCACAGTGGATGTCCGGCTGAGGGCTGCTGCCTTTGCCTTCGCTTCGGCACTCGTCACCTGAACCGTCTGAACCACCCAAGTCGCCCACGTTGCCTGAGCCGTCCGATGGTTGCGCAGACGCATGTGGCTTCATGCCGGCAGGTGCCTTCCGAGGCGCAGCAGATGCGGATGCGGCTGGCACGGGAGACGAGGGGGAGTAGGGCGTCGCCGGCTCATGCGGGGTGATGCGCGTCTTGATCTGCGCCACGGCGTGGGCGTCGAATAATCCTTCGGCACCTCCCAGGTTCACGCCTTTGAGCTGCACATCGAGCAGGAACTTCTCGGTCTCGCGCACGAGCTGCTCGCACACCTCGGGCTGGTGGCTGAGCTTGAGCTCCATGTCGATGCGGCGGCTCGTGTCATGCTCGCGCTCGAGGCGCGCAACGTCCTGGCGCAGCTGCGGATTGATCGACATCATCATGTCGCCACGCGCATGCCAGCGGCGCGACTGGAATTCCAAATCCGCGGTGTCGAGCGGCTCGCCCACGTTTTGCGACAGGGACTTGAGCAGGTCGTAGGTCGCCTGCGGGCATTCCTCCGATTCCATGTAGCGGGGCACGGAGACGGTGTAGGCCTCGATGGGAATCCCGGCGTCGGCGGCGATGAGATTGAGCACCACGCCCATGCTCACCGGACCGTGGTATTCGTCGAGGTCGCCGTTGCCCGGCACATACAGGGTGCCGTCGCCGCGCGCCACGCTGCCCCAATGCGACATGGGCAGCTCGCGGGTATGAGGGCAGTCGTCCAGCATGCTGGAAAGCGACACGATGCGCTCGGCGCCGTAGGTGGACGCAACGTCCACGCAGGCGTTCGCATAATCCTCCCAGTACAGATTCGGTTCGGAGCCCGCAAGCACGAGCAGCGTAAGCGTGGGGGAGACGTCGACGGACGTGATGGAGCTTTCGGGCCACAGCAGGCGGCGTTCGCCCTCGATGGTGGCGATCATCGGGCGGTTCTGCTGGAAGTCGTAGTACTTGCACGAGCACAGGCGCTTGACCAATGTGCCGCCGTAATGCGCCATGAGCTGCTGTGCGAGGTCGGAGACCGCATAGCATGCGTCCGACCATCCCGACAAAGCGGTGACGAAAACCGTGTGATGCGCCGGCTGGTCAGCGGACTGCGATTGTGCCTGTGCTTGCACCTGTGCGGAATCCCGTTCCTGATCCGCTGCATCGGTCCGGCCGAGGCGCTGGTCATCGGCATTCACCACATCCGGGTTCTCGCCAGCGTCGCGATGCGCACCGCACCTGCACTGGTCGCTGTGGCTTAGGTCGCTGTGAGAGCGGCGATACGCGCCATCTGCTGCCTTGGTCATGGGACCCTCCTTGTTCACCCCCAAGGGTATCGGGTCACAGGCGTTCGCAAGACGGACTATGCCGTGGGCGTGAATGATTCATATGACGCATTCCTAGGGAACCGTCCATCAAGCGGGCATCGAGGAATGCGAAGGAACGGAACACTGACAACGGGACGGCATGGCAATCGCGATTATCGGCAGGCGCACATCTAAGCTCGGCATGCCTGTATCGGCATTTCATACGTGTAACCGTAAAGCAGAGGTCCAACACGCAGATGCGAGACGAATCTTCGAGAATCATCCCCACGAATTTGCGCAATGTCTTCATCTGCTGTGCAAGTCTCCGAGAATGCAGCACAAGCGCCAAAACGAAAGAATCGTTGCAATTCCACGGAAATCTCGAAAACGACACGCCCGGACACGCCGTGATTTGGCAAATCACACGGATGTGGTTATATTTATGACTCGTTGCTCACGGCACGGGTTCACAAGACACCGCCTAGAGAAACATGCGGACATAGCTTAGTTGGTAAAGCGCGACCTTGCCAAGGTCGAGACCGCGGGTCCGAGTCCCGTTGTCCGCTCGAGGTCACGAGAGTGACGTCCTGCGGTGGGTTAGCCAAGCGGTTAGGCAGCGGCCTGCAAAGCCGTATAGACGAGTTCGACTCTCGTACCCACCTCGCTTGGGCGATTGGCGCAGCGGCTAGCGCACTTCCCTGACACGGAAGGGGTCAC
>JAQXZM010000089.1 GCA_029227215.1 Bifidobacteriaceae bacterium
GCACGACGATACGTGTGCACGATGCTAATGCGCACCCCAGCATGGGGCAGGCACACGGCAGTCGGCAAACAAAGTGCCATGCCGCGACCCGCTGAGGGCGGCCGTTCTTTACCACATCCTAATGGCCGAGCCGACAGGCGGGCGGCATTTCGCTCAAAGAGCAGGAAGTCGCATCACGCCGTGCGAGGTGAGCACCGCATCTATCGGTACGTCGAACGTGTCGTTCGGCAATGCTTCCACGATCTCCCACGGCCACACGATCGCGATGAGCGCCGCATCGGGGGAGCGATGCGTGAGCGCTCGGTCATACCAGCCCGCGCCGTGCCCCAGCCGGTGCCCCTGCTTATCCATGGCGACGGCCGGCACGAAAATCACACGCGCATCGGCAAGGGCCGATGCCGGAAGGTACTCAGTGCTCTGAGATGACGGGGAATCCTTGTCAACGACCGCGCTGCTGTGCATATCGTCGCCATGGGAAGCGTCGATGTTCCGCCATTCGATGGTGAGCAGCTTGCCACTGCGCGTGGGAGCGGTATCGGCCGGGGCATCGCCATTGGGCAAGGGCTGCGCATAGCGCATCGCAGGCACGATGACCCGCCATCCGTGCGCTGCAAGCCATGCCAGCAGCGGCTGGGTATTGGGCTCATCGGGAGCGGACACGAAAGCCGCCGCGAGGGGTTTGCTGGGCTGCCCGCCAGCCGAACCAGCCGAACCGGCCGAAGCAGCCGAACCGGCCATACCGTTCGAGTCACCTGAGCCGTGCGATGTATTTGAGCCGTGCGATGTATTCGAGCCACTTGCGTCAGAAATCAGTTCGCCGAACATTCCTTCCAGTGCCGAGACATCGAGTTCCTCGGCCCGTTGTGCCGCCAAGCGGGAGCCTGGCTTTTCGCTTTCGATGCGCATGGTGCGGAACCACTTGCGCAGTCGCTGCTTGAATCGTGGCGTCGTCATTTCATCAGCAATGCTCATGTCTCACCGTGCCCCTTCGTTGGTTGCTGTGGTGTTGGCGGCCTGTGGCGTGTGATCGGAATCGTTGCCACGTGTTGGTCGTTCCCACATTAGCGTACTGGGCGATGCCGTCTCGCCGCTCGCTGTGCCGCGGGCGCATTAGCATGGCGGTATGGTCTTTCGGTCGCTTTTGCACCATGACGGAGAAACAGATGAAGGAATGCATGCCGCGCCGCGCCCCCAGGCGGATGATGGGTTCTCGGTGCCGATGAGGCTCAAGGCGCCGGTGGGGTACCCGGCGCTCAGTCTGCGCCCGCTCACCCAGGATGATGAGATGGAGTGGAGTGACGTGCGCATCGCCAACCGCGACTGGCTCTCGCCGTGGGATTCCGGCGACCCCATGCATCATGGCGGCATCAGCTTCCGGGAATGGATCAACCGCCAGCGTTTTAGCGAACAGGCCGGTTCCGGTCTCGTGCTGGCGATGGAGAAGGACGGCGGCATCGTGGGCCAGATCTCCATCGGTGGCATCGGCTACGGAGCGGTGCGCAGCGGCATCATCGGCTACTGGGTGGCGGAGCAATACGCGGGGCATGGCTACGCGCCGCTCGCCGTGGCGATGCTCACCGATTGGGCGTTCTTCGCGGATTCCGGCCCGCATCTGCACCGCGTGGAGATCGACATTCTTCCCGAGAACCGGCGCTCGCTGCGCGTGGTGCAGAAGCTGGGCTTCCATGACGAGGGCGTGCGGCGCGGCTATATGTATGTGCGCGGGCAGTGGCGCGACCATCGCAGCTTCGCGTTGCTCTCCAGCGATGTGTCAGCGAGTCTGGTGGATCGTCTGCCGCGCCAGTGATTTCGGCGGGAATCGTGGCGGGGCCGTGGCGGGGCGCGACGGGATTTGCGGTGCCGCGATCATGATCGCGATGCGGGACACGCCGACACAGATGTGGTGAATTTTCAGAAGCGTCCTTTATCGTTGGCGTTATGACCTTTGAATCGTTCAGCGGAATCCTTGTGTTTGTGGTGCTGCTGGCGTTCGTGCTGTGGTGGTTCCCGACGCGCGCCAGCCGTGGCATGAAGAACGCCACGCGGCATAGCAATGACCGCTTCTCCGAGTCGATGCACCTCATCACCGTCGATTCCCGCAACGACGTTGACGCGGATGCGCCGCGTTCCGGTGGCCTCACCGCTGAAGCCTCCGCTGTCGATTCCGCCGCCACGCCTGATCGCGCTGATGTCCTCAAGACGCAAGCGCATCAGTCGCCATCACAGACGCAGCCGCAGGTGCAGGCACGCGATGCAAAGGAACTGACCGCTGCAACGCGTGACGAGAAGTCTCAGGTTCTCCATAAGGCGGCTGACGCGGCGCAGGTCAAGACAGCCCAGGGCAAGGCAGAGCAAAGCAAAGCCGCGCATGGCACGTCTGCACAGAGCACGTCCGCACAGGGCGCGTCCGCACAGGGCGCGTCCGCTGCCGACCAGGTGACTTCGCGCAATGACGCACATCGTTTTTCCGCCGAGACGGTGAGTGCTGTGCGCCTTGCGCGTCGCCAAGGCATCAAGCACCGTCGTGTGCTGGTGGCATGCCTGCTGGCGCTGATCGCATTGACTGCGGCGCTCGCCTTCCCGTTGCATTATTCCCTGATGTTCGCGCTCATTCCGGTTGTGGTGCTTGCCATCGTGCTCGCGTTCGGCGCTCGTGCCGGTGCTCAGTCCCGCGCTTGGGAAAAGGAACTGGCGCAGTATTACGCTGCGCAACACCACGCTGATATGCAGCACCACACCGATACGCGGCACAGGGCTGATGCGCCGCAGCGCGATGGTGCCCCGGCCTCGCTCACCGCAAGCCAGGCGGCGGGCGGTCGCGCAGCTACCCAGGCTGCTGATGCCGCGGCGTCGGACGACGCGCTGACTGTGAAGCTCAGCGAGCGTCAGATTGCCCAGGCGGTGCGCGGCGGCGCTCGCGAGACACAGGTGCTGCGCACCCCGGTGTCGTTCTCGCTTGGCGGGCCCGGTGCCGTTTCTGATTCCGCTTCCGATTCTGTGGCTTCGCATGTAGTCGCAACGGATGCTGCCACCGACACCGCCGTTGTGCGGAGCGCTGAGATCAAGTCCTACCGTCAGGTCGCACAGGCGGTGCCGCGTCGTGGCATGACTGAGCAAATCCGCCGCGCCGCCCGCCAGGAGGCCGCTGAGGGTGCAGCGCACAGCGAAGCGGCGGAGAGCGATCTGGAGAGCTCTCTCTCCCAT
>JAQXZM010000090.1 GCA_029227215.1 Bifidobacteriaceae bacterium
CATCGCCGTCGACGTGGCGTTCGATGCATTCGTCAAGCCAGGCCACGGCACGCTCACCGAAGTGACCGCGCACCCGCACGGGCTGGCGCAATGCGCCGGGTTCATCCGGCGTCATGGCCTCGCCGGCCGCCCCGCGGACTCGAACGCCGCCGCATGCCGCGACATCAGCGCAAACCAGATCGCCCTGGGCCCGCGCCTGTGCGGGCAGCTCTACGGGTTGGAGTCCCTCGAACGGGGCGTGCAGGACTTCCAAGGCGCCCGCACGGAGTTCCTTGTCATCGCCCCGCGCGACGAAGGCCGCGTCTACCTCGATGCCGCCCGCGCTCACGAGGAGCGCATGAGCGGTGTGCAGGGAGGCGACCCGGACGCATTCGAATCGATCCTTGGCCTCGTGCCGCTGAGCACCGGCCCGGGCGTGCTCGCCGATTTGCTCGACGTGCTGCGCAACGCGGGGCTCAACATGACGAGCTTCATCTCGCGCCCCATCAAGGGGCGTGACGGCACCTACAGCTTCGTCGCCACGATCGATGCCGCCCCATGGAAGCCCGCCTTCCGCGACGTGCTCGACGGGCTCACCCGCACGAACACCTGGGCGAAGACGCTCGCCGTGTACCCCAGGCTCACCCGCCCGAACCCGCCGGTGGACGCGTGGATGCTGCCCGAAGGGGGAGTGGGGCCCGCGGATTACGCGGCGGGCACGACCAGCGCAAGCGATGGGAACGCCACTGCTGAGAACGGCGCAAACAACAGCACTGCAACCCGCAACGCCGTAACCAACAACACAATCAACGACACCGTGAGCGAGAAAGCCGAGGAGGAACTGCTGTGGAAGTGATCGTGGACGGCCTGAACAAGGACCTTTCCACTCTGAGCGTGGGAATCGCGGGCCTGGGGCTCATCGGCGGCTCGCTGGCGCGGCGCTTCGCCCAGGCGGGCGTGCGCACGCTGGCATGGAACCACCACGAGGCGCCCTACGCCGACGCGCGTGCCGCGGGCATCGAATGCGCCGAGACGCTCGAGCAACTCGCCGATTCCGGCGTGGACGTGCTGTTCCTGTGCACGCCGCTGCGCGCGATGGAAGACATGCTCGACCAGATCGCCCCGCACATTCCGCCCGCCACGACCCTGAGCGACGTGGGCAGCGTGAAGACCCGCGTGCATGACGCGGTGGTGGCGGCAGGCCTAGGGCGCCAGTATGTGGGCGCCCACCCAATGGCGGGCTCGGAGTTCTCCGGCTTCGCAGCATCCAGCGCCGCGCTGCTTGACCACGCGCTGTGGGCTATCACCTTCGACGAGACGACCGATTACCTGCGTTACCTGCTCATGGCGCGCATCATCACCGAAACGCTGGGCAACACGTTCATCGGGCTCGACAACGCGACGCATGACGTGGCGGCGGCGACGATCAGCCACATGCCGCATGTGGTGGCGACCGCGATGGTGAACCTGTTGCAGGATTCCCCTGAATGCAACGTGGCGGCGGCGCTTTCCGCCGGTTCGTGGCGCGACATGACGCGCGTGGCGCTCACCGACCCCGACCGCACCCAGGCGATGGTGGAGGAGAACCCCTCGAACGTGGCGGTGCTCGTGCGCGACATGGCGCGGCGTCTCAACGAGGTCGCCGATCTGCTCGACGACCCGGACGGCCGCCCGCTCGAGCTCACCGGGTTCTTCCGCAAGGCCGAGCCGTACCGCCGCTTCAAGCAGGCGCAACGCGAAGGCCGCCCGATGGATTCGGGCGAACTGTCGGTCACGTCCCGCTCGTGGCGGCGCGAGCTCGTGGAATCCGCGCGACGCGGCGAACGCATCACGCGCGTCACCGGCATCCGCACGTTCGACGTGCAATGGCAGCACGTGGACGACTGAGCGAGGCGGTGCTGGGCCCGCCATGCTGGGCCGGGCCGCGCGCACTGTAGATTTGTGAGATTCGTGCGGCTCGGGGCCTGTATATCGCTAGGCCCTGCGCGCGCGTCGTTCGGGAATGGGCTTGAGCCGCACGATCTGCGCGGCATGGATGCGCACCCGTTCGGCAGCGCGGCGGCCGTCCGCGGACGGGTCGCGGTCGAGCACGAGCGTCGTGCCATCCCACGAGACGACATGGCCGAGGAAGTCGCGGTACGTGCGTCTGCCGGTGCGCTCGTCGATGCCGGCATCGGTGCGCACGACGATGCGCGCGCCTTGGGGAATCTTAGACGGAATATGCGGCGGAATATATGGCGGGATGCGCGGCGGAACATGCTCCGCCTGATCATGCGCGGCTCCGTTCGCTTCGAGCGGAGAGCGGGTGGCATGCGACGGAAGGCGCGGGGTATCGTCAGAGGAAGTCATATTCTTCACGATAGGAGGCGGGCGGCATGAACGTCGCGAACGCAACGTCAGGCTCCGCAGATGGTGCTGCCACCGTCAATGGCGCCACTGCCGTCGGTGCCGCTTATGTCGGCGCTATTGCTCAGAGAGATGGTATCGCTGGCGCCGATGCCGCCCTTGATGCGTTCCTGCGGTTCCAGAAGACCAACAAAGGCCTTTCCGCCAACACCATCAAGTCATACTCCTCCGATATCTGCGCATGCTTTGACCATCTCGAGGTGCAGGGTGTGCGCGACCTCGCCGACGTGCGCCTCGACAACCTGCGCACATGGATCGCCGCCGAGGCGGGCAGCCATGCGAAATCGAGCATGGCGCGCAAGATCGTGGCGGTGCGCTCGTTCTTCGAATACTGCGCGATCCACGGCATCATCCCCACCGACCCGGCGCAGAGCCTCACCACGCCCAAGCTGCCCCAGACGCTGCCCGCCGTGCTCACCGAGGAACAGGCACGCGAGATGATGGATTGCGCCGATGATCGTGCCGAGGAAGCCGAAGAAGCTGCACAATCTGAGGCAACCGAGGAATCCGGAGAATCCACGAAAGCCGAACGGATGTCGAGACCATCGCAGCCGCTCTCGCCGCATGACGAGGCTCTGCGCTTGCGCGATGCGGCGATCGTGGAGACGCTGTACGCCACGGGCATCCGCGTCGCCGAACTCGTTTCGCTCGACATCGCCGACATCGACTTTTCGCAGCGCACGATGCGCGTGACCGGCAAGGGCAACAAGACGCGCGTCGTGCCCTTCGGCGCACCCGCCGCCAAGGCGCTGGGCGAATGGCTGGAGCATGGCAGGCCCGTCATCGCCACAACCGGTAAAACCAATACAGCCAAGCAAGCCAGCACAGCCAAGCAAGCCAGCGTTGATGCCGCTGATGCCCGTCGCGCCGATGCCGGCAGGGCGGTGTTCCTGGGCTCGCGCGGCGGTCGCCTCAATCAGCGCCAGGCGCGTGAGGTGGTGCATGCCGCCGCCCGGCAGGCGAACGTGCCGGACATCTCTCCCCATGCCTTGCGCCACTCCGCCGCCACCCATCTGCTCAGCGGGGGAGCGGACCTGCGCGAAGTGCAGGAGATGCTCGGCCACTCGTCGCTGCGCACCACGCAGCGCTACACGCACGTCTCCATCGATCAGCTGCGCAGCACCTACCGCCAGGCCTTCCCCCGCGCCTGAGCGAGCGCGCCTGAATCGCGATGGAGCCGAGGATACATTGCGGCTGGCCCGCGGCCGGATCTCACCGCCATAACTTCCGTTGATAGCCGCTTCAAACAATTCGTTATCGCCAAACCGTTCCACATCGTGGAATTCCCGTGGGGTACGCCCCGTGGTAGGTTGGCACATCGTTATGTCTGGCAAGGCCAGACGCATTTGACGCATATCTGGCACCGCCAGATGCCGGAGGACCGGCGAGCGCCGCGCCGGCAGGCGGCGTGCGCTCCATGCCTGCAGGAGGAGAACACATGCGCTTGCGCTCGAAGCTTGTCGCAGCGGCTGCGTGCATCGCCGCCGTCATCATGCCGTTGGGAGCGTGTTCCGGCTCGCAATCCGCCACGCGCGACGACAGCGGCAAGATGATCATCAGCTACTATGCCAGCGAACCGCAGAACCCGCTGATCCCGGGGGATACGAACGAGACCGGCGGCGGCCACGTCGTCACGATGCTCTACGCGGGGCTCGTCGGCTACGACAAGGACGGCAACCCCGTCAACGAAGTAGCCAAGTCCATCACCCCCAGCAAGAACAACACGATGTTCGACATCGTGCTCAACGACGACTGGACCTTCACCGACGGCACGCCCGTCACCGCGCAGTCGTTCACGAAGGCCTGGAGCTACACCGCCAACGCCACGAACGCCCAGATGGAGGCGAGCTTCTTCGCGCCCATCAAGGGCTATGACGCGCTCCAGAGCGGCGACGCGCCCTCCGACGAGCAGCTCGCCGGCCTCAAGGTCATCTCGGACTACGAATTCCAGGTCACGCTTTCCGAGCCGTCCGCCACGTTCCCCACGATGCTCGGCGGCAACGCGTTCTACCCGCTGCCCGAAAGCTTCTACGCCGACCCGGACGCCTACGGCAGCAACCCGGTGGGCAACGGCCCCTACAAGTTCGTGTCGTGGAACCACAACCAGGACATCCTCGTGGAGCGCAACGACGCCTACCATGGCGCGTTCCCCGCGAAGAACGACGGCATCGATTTCGTGATCTACACCGACATCGACACCGCGTACTCCGACGTGCAGGCGGGCAACCTCGACCTGCTCGACGCGATCCCCTCCTCCTCGGCGGTCACGTTCCAGTACGACCCCACGGTGCAGGCGGTCAACAACCCCGGCTCCGTGATCCAGACGTTCACGTTCCCCTCCGACATGCCGCATTTCGGCGATGACGAGGAAGGCCACCTGCGCCGCCAGGCGGTGTCGATGGCGATCAACCGCGACACGCTGTGCAAGAAGATCCTCGGCGGCACCGCCACGCCCGCCACCGACTTCCTCTCGCCCGTGACCCCCGGCTACTCGTCGAGCCTTGAGGGCGCCGACGTGCTCACCTACAACCCGGACAAGGCGCGCCAGCTGTGGGACGAAGCGAACGCCATCAACCCGTGGAACAACGACACCGACGTGCTCAAGTTCAGCTACAACGCCGACAACAACGCCGCCAAGAGCCTGTATGAGGCGGTGGCGCACTTCATCTCCAACAACCTGGGCATCAACGCCACCACGAACCCCATCGCCACGTTCTCCGAGTTCCGCAAGGAGATCACCGACCGCCAGCTCAAGACGCCGTTCCGCACCGGCTGGCAGCCCGATTACCCCGCCGCCGACAACTACCTCGTGCAGCTGTATGACTCCGCCGCGGCGGATGGCAATGGCTCGAACGACGGCGATTACAAGAACCCCGACTTCGACGCGCTCATGGACAAAGCCGCGCAGGCATCGTCCGTCGCCGAAGCCAACCAGTACTACCAGCAGGGCGAGGAGCTCCTGCTCAAGGATTTGCCTGCCGTGCCGCTGTATTACGCGAACGCCGCGATGGTCAGCGCCACCGGCGTGAAGAACGTCCAGACCAACTGGATGAACATGCCGGTGCTGCAGGATGTCACGAAAGACATCACGAAGGAGTAGCCACACATGGGAAAGTACATTGCCAGGCGCGTCCTGCAGATGATCCCGGTGGTCATCGGCACGACGCTGCTCATCTACGCGCTGGTGTTCGCGCTGCCGGGCGACCCGGTCACCGCGATGTTCGGCGAGAAGCCGGTCAACGAGGCGGTGCGTGAGCAGATCCGCCAGGAATACAACCTCGACAAGCCGTTCATCGTGCAGTACGTGCTGTTTCTCAAGAACGCGCTCACGCTCAACTTCGGCATGACGTTCTCCGGCCGACCCGTCATCGACGTGATCGGCGAAGCATTCCCCGTCACGATCCGCCTCGCCCTGATGGCGTTCGTGTTCGAAGGCGTGTTCGGCATCATCTTCGGCATCATCGCCGGCCTCAAGAAAGGCACGTGGGGAGACACCCTCATCCTCATCGTCTCCCTGCTGCTCATCTCGGTGCCGACCTTCGTGACCGGCTTCGTGTGCCAGTACCTGTTCGGCGTCAAGTGGGGCATCCTGCCCGTCACCGCCGGCCGCAACCCCGGCTTCGTCGACCTGCTCATGCCCGCCTGCGTGCTCGGCTCGGTGTCGATGGCGTACATCATCCGCCTGACGCGCACCGAGGTGGCGTCCAACAAGACCGCCGACTACGTGCGCACCGCGCGCGCCAAGGGCATGTCGAACCGCGCCGTCACGATGCGCCACATCCTGCGCAACTCGCTCATCCCCGTCGTCACCTACCTGGGAGCGGACCTGGGCAGCCTCATGGGCGGCGCCATGATCACCGAGCGCATCTTCAACATCCAGGG
>JAQXZM010000091.1 GCA_029227215.1 Bifidobacteriaceae bacterium
AACACCTGGTCGAGCGCCGCGTCCAGGGTGTCGGCGAAGCCCACCTGGTCGCCGAACGCCACGAGCACCTTCTTGAGCAACGGGTAGCTGGTGGTGCCGTTGGACTTCACATACACCGGCTGCACATACACGAGGCCGCCGCCGATGGGCAGCGTGAGCAGGTTGCCGCGGTCCACCACGGTGTCGCCTTGCTGCAACAGGTTGAGTTCCTTCGACACGTCGGCGTTCGCGTTGAAGTTGTTTTGCGCCTGCCCCGGGCCCGGCACGTTGGAGTTCTTGGGCAGCTCGAGCAAGCGCAACGTGCCGTAGCGCGAACCCACGGTGCCCGTTTGGTCGCCCGCGTCGGAGTCGACGCTGAGGAACCCGGTGAGGATCTCCCTCGTCGACGTGCCGGCGGGGATGTAGGTGCTGGTGAGCGAGAACGTGGGCTCGCTCATGCCTTCGGTCTGCAGCGTCAGATAGTACGGCGGCTGGAGCACGCCCTCCGCCTTCTGCGCGTCGGTCTCGGTGGGGTCGGTGGGCGTCTGCCAGAAGTCCTCGCCCGAGAAGAACTCGCTCGCGTCGGTCACATGGTATTTGGCGAGCAGCGAGCGCTGCACCTTGAACATGCCCTCGGGGTAGCGCAGGTGGCTCATGAGGTCGCCGCTGATGTCGCTGATCGACTTGTACTGCCCGGGGAAGATGCCCTCCCATGCCTTGAGCACCGGGTCGTCCGGATCCCAGGCGTACAGGTCCACGTGGCCGTCGTAGGCGTCCACCACGGCCTTGACGGAATTGCGCATGTAGTTGACGGTCTCGGACTGGAGGGACTTCACGGTGCTGGAGTCCTCGGTCACGGAGTCCTTCGTGATGTCGGCGAGGTCCACGCTCTGGCTATACGGGTAGGCATCGGACGTCGTGTAGGCGTCCACGATCCACTTGACGCGCCCGTCCACCACCGCCGGGTACACGCGGCCGTCAAGAGTCAGGTACGGGGCTACCTTGCGCACGCGCTGCGAGGGGTCGCGGTAGTACAGGATCTGCGAGGCGGAGTTGACGCGGTCGGAGAAGAAGATCTGGTCGGTGTTGAAACGGATCGAGTAGAGCAGCTTGGTGAGCGGGTTGCTTACCTTCGGGCCGCCGTTGCCTTGGAACGTCGTGGTGACGCCGGAGGAACCCGAGGGGTAGTCGAACTCCCAGCTGTTGCCGCTATCGGAGCCCACGATCGAGTAATCGGGCGCGTTGGGCGAGAAGTAGATGCGCGGCTCGTAGCTTTCCTGGGTGGTAAGCGCACCGGTGGTGGGGATGTTCGATTCGAAGAAGCTGGGCTGGCCGTCAGACGTGATCTTGTTGCCATAGGCCGCCACCACGCCGTAGCCGTGCGTGTAGACGGTGTGGTCGTTGACCCAGTTGCGGTTGTCGTTGCCGTCGAGGTTGAGCTCGCGGGCGGCGATCACCGTGTCCTGGCTCTTGCCATTGATCGTGTATTTGTCGACGGAGAGCGAGTCGGCGAACGTGTAGTACTGCTTGGATTGCTGCAGTTGCTTGAACGTGGGCGAGACGACCTGCGGGTCGAGCAAGCGGATCTGCGCGGTGGTCTCGGCGTCCTGCGAGAGGGCTCCCGTCTTCGCCTGGGTGGAGGCGTCGTAGTCGCTCACCTCGATGTTCTCCAGGCCGTAGGCGTAGCGCGTGGCGTCGATGTTGCGCTGGATGTAGGGCGATTCGAGCTCCTGGGCATTGGGGCTCACGCGGAAGCGCGAGAGGACGGCGGGGTAGGCGGCGCCGCCGACGAAGGCGATGACCACGAGCACGGCGACCACGACGATCGGCATGCGCCACGAACGCAGCGCCTCGCCGGCGCTCGTGTACACCGTTCCCCCGCGGAACGCCTTGGACGTCATGACCCACACGCCCAGCACGATGCCGCCTGCGAGCAGCAGCGCCGCCATCACGAAGTCCATCGGGATCGTGGCATGCACGGCGGTGTAGGAGGCGCCATCGGTGCGCGAGCCGGAGTCAGTGAAATGCGAGAATCCCGCAAGCGCCTGGTTGAAGGCGAGCGCCACGCCGCACAGGATCACCCAGATGCCGATCTGGCGACGTGCCTTCGCGGTCACGTCGAACACGCCCCTGCCGTGGGTGGGCATCGTGAAGCGGATGCCGCCCACGGTGATGTGCATGCCCACGCTCACCACGAGGCCGAGGAGCACGAGCGCCACGAACGCGGATGCGAGAAGCCTCAGGCCCGGCAACGCGAACACGTAGAAGCCCGAATCGATGCCGAACTGCGGGTCGCGCGTGCCGAAGCTCTGACAGTGGAACAGCAGCAGGATCTCGGACCATTGCGAGAAGAATCGGGAACCGACCGACACCGCCACGACGGCGGCGACGATGACGGCGGTGCGCTTAGCGGAACGGGTGGAGATGCCGCCCTCCTGCTCGAGCACGCCGTCGTCGCCGGTGCTGTAATGCTTGCCATCGGGGCCGTCCGGCCGCACGGCAATGGCTCGCCATGCGGCGAGCAGCGTGACCGCGAACGCCACGACGGCGTAGGCAATCCACAGGCCGACCTTGATGCCCAGTTGCGTCCAGATGACGGAGGCATAGCCCGCCTGCGAGTACCACATGACCTCGGTGATGAAGTTCGCGCACACGGCGAGCAGCGCCACGATCGCCACGATGACGGCGGCGATGATGCCGACGACGCGCCACGCCTTGCTGTGATGGCGCGGTGCGTCGTCATCGCTGATGCGCTTGCGCCGGCGCCCGGCCGTCCCCTCGGGGTCGATGCTGTCGAGGAAGGAATCCCACTGCTCGCTGTATCTCATACGCACAGCTTACACAACCGATGCATAACGGCAATGAATATGCGGCGGATTATGCGACGGGCGCAGAGGTCGTCCCCTGCGCCCGTCGCATGCTGTTGACTGGTTGGTTGGTTAATCGTTGCCGATCATGCGGATCGCGAATCGCCCTGCGGACCATTCGCACTGTCCGTGTGAGTCGTGTGGCCCGCTCCGCCGTCGCGCCGCTTCGGCTTGGTCTGGAACGGCCGGGCGAAGTCACGCAGCGGCTCGTCCCAGTTGCGTGCATGCACCTCGGGGTGCTGCAGGTCATGGCCATGGTTGTAGTGCGCGTGCTGCCAATGGTCGGTGGTGGCGTTCGACCCGTGGTAGTGGTCGGGGAACTGGCGTTCCGCGCCGCCGAACGGCATCGGCTCGTGCGCCGCGGCGATCTGGTTGGCGTTCGTGGCGTCCATGATGGCGATCGGGGCTGTCGGCTCGGCGACCGTGTTGCCCCACGTGCGCCGCTGCATGAGGCGCGGCATGCGCTCGGCGAGGCGCGAGAGCAGCCAGTCGAGCACGAAGTAGATGATGCCGGCGATCACGAGCGTCTGGAGGATGTTGAAGTACATGGCGCCCAGACGGCGGGATTCCTGCAAAAGGTCGGTGTACATGATGATGGAGCCCAGGGCGGTGTCCTTCAAGACCACGACGAGCTGGGTGATCATGGCGGGCAGCATCGCGTAGAGCGCCTGGGGCACCTCGACGGTCATGAGCGACTGCATGGGCGACAGGCCCAGCGCCTCGGCGGCCTCGCGCTGGCCGTGGGGCAGGTTGCCCACGCCGGAGCGCACGAGCTCGGCGACGACGGACCCGTTGTAAAGCACGAGGCCGCCCACGACCGCCCAGTAGCTGGGCGACGAGATGCCTGCGAACGCGAACCAGCGCCAGAAGAACACCATGAGCAGCAGCTCCGGCACGGCGCGGAAGAACTCGACGATGACCGCGGAGATGCCGCGCACGAGGCGGCTGGGCACGAGGCGGCCGATGCCGAACACCACGCCGAACACGATGGAGCCGATGATGGCGACGATGGACGCCTTGAGCGTCATCCACAGGCCGGGCAGGTAGAAGTCGGCCCATGCCTCGTAGTCGAGCGCGGGCTTCCACAGGTCCCAGCTGAGCTGGTCCTCGCCGCCGGGCGGGTTGTGCAAGCGCATGAGCACCCATGCGATGAGGCAGATGATGAGGAACGCCGCGATGGCGTTGAAGATGCGGATCATCTTGCGCCCATGGGGACCGGGCTGGTCGAACAGGACGGAGCTTTCCTGGTTGCTTTGCGGGTTCATCGGCGCACCGCCAATCTGTTGGACAGGTATGTGGTGAGCAACCCGATGGGGATGATCAAGATCACGTACCCGAGAGCGAAGATGAAGAAGATCTGGAGGATCTGGCTGGCATGGAACTCGATCATGTCGCTCATGACCGACGACGTCTCGGTGGTGACCGACGCGGCGGCGGCGACCGTGGAGTTCTTGAGCAGCGCGATGAGCGTGTTGCCCATCGGCGCCACGGAGCCGCGGAACGCCTGGGGCAGGATCACCTGGGAGGCGGACTGCCAGAAGTTCAGGCCCAGCGCGCGGCATGCCTCCGCCTGGCCCAGCGGCACCGTGTTGATGCCGCTTCGCAGCGATTCGCACACGAACGACGCCGTGTAGAGCGCCAGGCCGGTGACGGCGAGCCAGAAGAAGTTGATGTCGAAGTTGTCGGAGAACGACAGCTTGAGCTGGCCGAACATGCCCAGCACCATGAACACCATGATGATGGTGAGCGGCATGTTCTTGAAGAACTCAACGTAGGCGGTGGCGAAACCGCGCAGCGACGAGATGGGGCTGATGCGCATCATGACGAGGATGACGCCGAGGACGAGCGAGATGACCGCCGCCCAGAACGTCAGCTGGATGTTGACCCAGAACGCGGCGGGGATGTTGTACTCGCGGAAAAGACTGAGGAAATCGTCCATCACTCCTCCTCCCCTTCGGTCGGGTCCGGCGGGTTGTATTGCGCGTTCGGCGCGTACCCGGTGCCGGACGTGTTGTCGTCGATGGCGCGCTGCCACGAGCCGTCGGCGATCATGTCCTTGATGGCGTCGTTGATCTGCTTGGCGAAGTCGGTGCGGCCCTTCTTGATGCCCACGCCGTAGCGTTCCTGGGTGAACGGGGCGCCCACGAGCTTGAGCTTGCCGCGCGAATTGGTGGCAAGGCCTGCGAGGATGATGTCGTCGGTGGTCACCGCGTCCACGATGCCGGAGAACAGCGCGGTGGCGCACTCGGCGTAGCTGGGCTGCTCCATGAGCTGCACCTCGCTGGAGAACTTCTTCTTCACGGTGTTGGCGGACGTGGAGCCGGTGACCGAGCACAGGCGCTTGCCGTTCAAGTCCTGCGGTCCGGTGATGTCGGTGTTGTCGCTGCGCACGAGCAGGTCCTGGCCGGCGACGAGGTAGGGGCCGGCGAAGCTCACCGCCTTCTTGCGTTCGTCGGTGATGGAGTACGACGCGAGGATCATGTCGACGTCGCCGTTCTGCAGCATCGCCTCGCGCTGCTTGCTCGGCGCCTCCTTCCACACGATCTCGTCGTCGCGGTAGCCGAGCTTGTGCGCGATGTAGCGGGCGACGTCCACGTCGAAGCCCTCGTAGGTGCCGGACTTCTTGTAGCCCACGCCCGGCTGGTCGAATTTGATGCCGATCTTGATGACGTGCGTGTCGGAATTCGCGCTGCCGCATGCCGCGGCGGGAACCACGCACACAATCGCCGCCAGCGCGGCGAGCAAGCGCACCAAGGTGCGACGCCATGCGCCGCTTCGTGCCCTCATAACGGTTCCTTCCCTGATGGAATTCGAATGCATTGGATGCAGTAGTCTCAGTGGCCGATGATCTCAGTGGTCGATGATCTTGGACAGGAAGTCCTTGGCGCGTTCGGTCTTGGGGTGGTCGAAGAACTCGTCGGGCGTGCCGGTCTCGAGGATCTGGCCGTCCGCCATGAACACGATGCGGTCGGCGGCCTTGCGGGCGAAGCCCATCTCGTGCGTCACGCAGATCATCGTCATGCCTTCGGCGGCGAGCTTGAGCATGACGTCGAGCACCTCGTTGACCATCTCGGGGTCGAGGGCGCTCGTCGGCTCGTCAAAGAGCATGACCTTGGGATGCATCGCCAGGGCGCGGGCGATGGCGACACGCTGCTGCTGGCCGCCGGAAAGCTGGGCGGGGTACTTGGACGCCTGGGAGTCCACGCCCACGCGGGCGAGCAGCTCCATCGCCTCGTCATGCGCCTGCTGGCGGGGCATCTTGCGCACCTTGATGGGCGCGAGCATCACATTGTCGATGATCGTCTTGTTGGCGAAAAGGTTGAACTGCTGGAACACCATGCCCACCTCGGCGCGCAGGCGCGTGAGCTCGCGGCCTTCCTGCGGCAGCGGCGTGCCGTCGATGAGGATGTCGCCCGAATCGATGGTCTCGAGGCGGTTGATGGTGCGGCACATCGTGGACTTGCCCGAGCCGGAGGGGCCCAGCACGACGAGCACCTCGCCCTTGTTCACGGAAAGATTGATGTCCTTGAGCACGTGGAGGTCGCCGAAATGCTTCTCGACGTGCCGCAGCTCGACGAGCGGCCGCTCAGGCGATTGCGCCTGGGCGCCCGCACTGCTGGGAGATCTCCTGATGCCTTCAGGATTCCTGGTGTCTTCAGGAGTTGTTGCGTGGTTCGTCATGCCCCTCACAGTAGCAACGCACGGCGATTGTTCCGAAATGTGACCACACAGCGGTCATTGTCCGAACAGGGACGTTCGAATGGGACGATTCCGGCTCGAACGTTCGAGCCGGAGCCCCATAAATCACTGCTCGTCTTCCTCTTCTTCCAGGCGGCGGCGCGCCTCCGCCATGTCGAAGTGGGCGGGCGGCCAGTTGAGGCCCATGTCGCGCAGTCCCACGCGCAGCAGCTCGGAGACGACGGCGCGGGAATACCAGCGGTGGTCGGCGGGCACGAGGTACCACGGGGCGCGGCGCGTACTCGTTTTCTCGAACACCTCCTGCCAGGCGTCCATGTAGTCGTCCCAGCGGGCGCGTGCGTCGAGGTCGGAGGGGTCGAACTTCCAGTACTTGTGCGGGTCGTCGAGGCGGCCGAGGAAATGCTTCTTCTGGCAATCGCGGCTCACCACAAGGAAGATCTTGATCACCGAGCAACCATCGTCGATGAGCGCGTTCTCGAAGTCGTTGACCTCGTCGTACCGGGCGCGCCACACGTCCTCGGGGTAGGTGCCGTAGACATGCGGCATCACGATGTCTTCGTAATGTGAGCGGTCGAAGATCTTGATCCAGCCATTCTGCGGCAGTTCCTTGCGGATGCGCCACAGGTAGTCGTGCGCCTTCTCTTCCTCGGTGGGCTTGCCGAAGCCGTGGTAGCTGATGCCCATCGGGTTGCCCTGGCGGAACACGTGGCGCACGATGCCGCCCTTGCCGCTGGCGTCCATGCCCTGGAGCACCAGGAGCATGCGGCGCTTGCCGCCGTCCACGCCATTGGCGTACAGGAGCTCTTGGTAGAAGGCGATCTGGTGGGAGCTGAGCTCGATGAACCGTTCGGCGTCCTCCTTCGTGCCGTCGAAGCCGGGGTGCGCGGAACCGTCCATGTCGGCGACGCGCATGCCGGGGCGGAACCGCAGCAGCGAGTCGATGGATGGCTGCCACACGGCGGAGAGCTTGCCGCTGGATTCCTCGGCGAGCTGAAGGCGTCGCTCGAGGTCGGAATAGCCGGTGTCCGCGCCATCGTCCATGCCGGTCGCCTTCGCCACGGAGGCGAGCGTGCGGGCGACCTTCTGCTTGTCGGCCTTGGCGATCTTCTTGTCAAGCTTATCCATCTTGGCCTTCTCCGTCTTCTCGGCCTTCTCTTGCTTGTCCATCGTTGCCGTCCTTCCTTGTGACGCCGTGCACTGCGCATGACGCGGCCCGCATGTACCGGCCTGCTGTGCGGGCGCCTCCGTTCAACGCTGAACCGATGCGCGCCGGGCGCAACAGACCGCGGCTGCATGCCGTGTGCTGTATGCACCGATTGTAGGAGCGCCACGCCCACGCCGCGAACCCATGGTGAGATTTTCCGTGCGATTTTCCGTGCGATTTTCCGTGAATTCCGCGGAATTGCACCGCAATCTCGCGGCGGAGCGTTCCTCAGGAATCGCGCGCCTCCCCTGTGGGCGAAAAGCGCGAGGCGAACGACATGGCTAGTGCTACGCTGTGCGTAGCATAGATACTCAGTGCGTAGCGTTATGCACGGCATCGTTCCGCAGCATCGCTGGGATCACCGGGCGTGGCATCCCGCCAATTCCGCGCCGCACGCTCGTGAAGCACCGCACTGAATCCCTGCGCCCGATGAGTCACAGGCCGCCCATGCGGCACCACGCCGCCCGGATCGAAGGAGCCGCATGCACAACACCCTCAAGGTCTTCTTCCGAGACCTACGACGCCTGTTCACCACGCCGGCGGCCCTCGTCATCATCTTCGGCATCACCGTGCTGCCCGCGCTGTATTCGTGGGTCAACATCTATGGCTTCTGGGACCCGTACAACCACACGAACGCCATCACGATCTCGGTGGCGAACGACGACCAGGGCGGCAGCAACCCGATGACGGGCGAGCTCAACGCCGGCGACAACATCGTGGAGGCGCTGAGCCAGAACGATCAGCTGGGCTGGAAGTTCTGCGACCATGACCAGGCGCTGCAGGACGTGCAGAGCGGTAGCAGCTACGCAGCGTTCGTCATTCCCGAGGACTTCACGTCCGACCTGCTCACGATCCTCACCACCGATTTCCAAGAGCCACAGCTCGAGTATTACGTCAACGAGAAGATCAGCGCCATCGCGCCGCGTGTGACCGACACGGGCGCCACCACAGTGGACGAGCAGATCAACGACACGTTCGTCGCCACCGTCGCCAAGGTCGTCTCCGATGATCTCAGCTCCGCATTCGCCCAGGCCAACACCAAGCTCAACGACGCCGACACCGCGGCCACCGACGCGCTGCGCGACGCGGTCGACAAAGTGACCGCCGCCCAGGGCAAGCTCACGGACCTGACGAACGACATCGACTCCCAGCACAGCAAGATCGCCACCGTGCGCATCACGATCGGCGACCTGACGAACGAAGTCGATGCGCTCAATTCGCAAGTCTCCACGATCGTCTCCACCACGGATGCGACCCGCCTGTCGCTCTCGTCGTTCGCGCTGGGGCTCGCCTCCCCGCTCGACACCGCCTCCCGAGACGTGACGAGCGCCGCCGGCACCGCATCCCTCACGATGCAGACCGCGAACAGCAAGTACGCGCAGATGAACGGGCAGATCACCACGGGCATCGACACCGCGCAAGGGCTTGCGGACGCCGAGCAATCGCTGATCGACACGCTCTCGTCATCCTCGCTTGCCTCCCGGCAGGAGGTGAAGGACCAGATCGCCAAGCTGCAATCCGAGCATGACAAGACGCAGCAGCAGCTCGACGCGCTCAAGCAGGCGCAGCAGGACTCCACGAAGACGATGAACGACACGACGGCGCTGGTGACGAATCTGTCGAACGACACGACGACCGCCGTCACCAGCCTTGACGCGATGCGCGCCACGCTGCTGGGCACCACCCTGCCCCAGATCAACACGAGCTTCTCGACGCTGAGCTCCGCCCTGAGCTCGATGTCATCGCTCGCCACGTCGCAGGCACGCGAGGTCAGGCAGATCTACACGATCCTCGATCAGCTCGACTCGACCCTCACGCAGATGCAATCCGTGCTCTCCACGACGAACGACGCGCTGGGCACGCTCAAGACGGACCTCGACACCGCCACGACGGATGTGGGCCTGCTCGCCAACTCGACGACCTGGCACAACATCGTGAACGCGATGGACCTGGATTCGGGCAAGATCTCCGACTTCATGTCGTCCCCCACGAAGATCGAGACCGAGAAACTGTACCCGGTGCAGACGTATGGCTCGGCGATGGCGGCATTGTTCACGTCGCTCACGATGTGGATCGGCGGCCTGGCGTGCGTCATCATCATGCGCACCGACGCCGATGACGAGGGCGTGCCGGGTATGACGATCCGCCAAGGGTACATGGGCAAGTACCTGCTGCTGTCCACCGTCACCATCCTCCAGACAATCACCGTCTCCATCGGCGAGGTGGTGCTCAAGGTGCAGATGGTGAACATCCCGATGTTCTTCGTCACCTCGCTCATCGTGGGGCTCGTCTTCCTCGCATTCATCTACGCGCTCGCCGTGTGCTTCGCGCACATCGGCGTGGGCGTGGCGATGGTGCTCGCGTTCCTGCAGATCCCCGGATCGTCGGGTCTGTATCCGATCGAGATGATGCCCAGCTTCTTCCAGCACATCTACCCGCTGCTGCCCTTCACCTACAGCATCAACATGTACCGCGAGTGCATCGCCGGCTTCTACAAGGCCGCCTACTGGGTGAACCTCGGCAAACTGCTCATCTTCGCCGTCATCGCATTCGTGTTCGGCCTGCTCGTCCGCCCGTACATGACGAACCTCACGCGCGTGTTCAACCGCGAGGCGCTTGAGTCCCACCTTGTCGTCGCCGACGAGACGCCGACCGTGGCACGCCGCTACCGCCTCATGCAGCTCATTCGCGCGGTGGGTTCGAGCGAGACGTACCGCACCGACGTGATACTCAGCGCCACCCGGTACGAGCTGCGCTACCCCAAGCTCAAGCGCGGCGCGCTCATCGCCGGCTTCGTGATCCCCGCCATCCTTGCGGTGCTCTCGCACTACAACACGAGCAACAAGCCGCTCGTCGTGGCGCTGTGGGTGGGCTGGATGATCATCATCATCGTGTTCCT
>JAQXZM010000092.1 GCA_029227215.1 Bifidobacteriaceae bacterium
ACCCAGTCCTCAAGTCCTCAAGTCCTTGATGCAATGATCTGAGTGATCGTCGCTGCACCGAGGGCGAGAAAGAAAGAGGGGCTGCAGCGGTAGCTGCAACCCTTCTTCAGTTTGGTTTGCCGATTAGGTCTGCCAGTCAGGTTTGTCAGATTGGCAAACCTAATCGGTCTCTCCGTCCCATTCGGGCATCCGAAAGGAATGAAGAGATGCCCGCTCACCGGTCGGATTCGAGCATCAGGATGTGCTCGTGCTGGATCGCGATGATGGACTTGGCGTCCACGATCGTGCCGTTGAGCACCATTTCGTAGGCGTCCTGAATCGGCACGAGGCGCACGTTCGAGACAGGGGACTCCGGTCCGATCATCTTGCGCTCGACGGGCTTCAGGCCGGTGGCGCGGTAGATGGCGGTGTGCTGGGTCGAGAAGCTCGGCGTGTTGACGAAGCGCAGGAACTGGTCGAAGGTGTCGGCCTCGAAACCGGCCTCTTCGCGCAGCTTGCGGCGCGCCACCTCGAGCGGGCGCTCGTCCTTCTTGATGGCGTGGCCGGCGGGCAGCTCCAGCGTCCACGAATGGTTCGGGATGCGGAATTGTTCGACGAGCGGGATACGGCCGTCGTCGGTGATCGCGAGCACAGCCACGGTGTCGCCATCGTTCTCGCGCAGCACGTAGCGGTCGAAGTGACCGATGTTCTCCGCCTCCATCGACACGAGGTCGATGTCGAAGTAATGCGTGGAAAGCACCTGCTTGCGCGTCTCTTCTTTGACGGGTGCGGTGCGCCAACGGTCGAACGGGCGGTAGGTCTTCGCCTTGTCGATGAATTCGCTGGCGGCTTGCTTGATCTTGGAGGTCTTTGCCTTGAGTGTTTCGTTGTCCATTGCCATTTCTCCTTCGAAAGGTTGGAGGAACTCTTCCTGATATCCATAGTAAGACACGCCCTGTTCCACAGGCGTGTTGCCGTGTTGCAAAGTCGCGATGCGGGAGCTTTGCCGCTGGTGGAGCACAGCGGGGTGTCGAAGCGGCTTGGGTGGTATCATCGCTTCAGAGTATGCACAAACAGTGGCATGGCGGCGACGCCTGCCGCTCATCAGGCATGGTGGCCGAGTGGTCGGTTGATGTGCACGGTGGCTCGCTGGTGTTGGCATGTGGTTGATTGACACATATGGCTGATTGGTGCGCGTTATTGGCGTGCGCGAACCTGGCGGGCCGGAAAATGTCATTCGTCAAACCCCTGAGGAGGAGCAATGAGCGCTGCTGAAGAAAGCACCAAGAAGACCGCTCCGCGCGTCGTGGTGGCCGAGGATGAGGCCCTGAACCGCATGGATATCGTCGAGTCCTTGGAATCCGCTGGTTACGAGGTCGTGGGCGAGGCCGCCAACGGCCAGGAGGCCGTCGACCGGGTCAAGCAGACCAAGCCGGACGTGGTGGTCATGGATATCAAGATGCCTGTGAAGGACGGCATCACCGCCGCCCGTGAGATCAACGAGGAGTTCATCGCCCCGGTCGTGATGCTCACCGCGTTCTCGCAGAAGGATCTCGTCGCCGAGGCCGTGGACGCCGGCGTGATGGCGTACCTCGTCAAGCCGTTCGTGCCCGGCAAGCTGTTCCCGACTATCGAGGTCGCCATGCAGCGCTGGCAGCAGATGGTCGCCCTGCGCGGCCGTCTCTCCGACATCGCCCCCACCCAGACCGCTGCGGAGGGTTCCGACGAAGAGGTCGCCAAGCTGCGCGAGCAGGTGGAGGATCTCAAGGGCCGCCTCGAGTCCCGCAAGCACGTCGACCGCGCCAAGGGCCTGCTCATGGAGCACATGGGCCTGACCGAGCAGGAGGCGTTCCGCTGGATCCAGAAGACCTCGATGGATCGCCGCCTGACGATGCAGGAAGTCGCCGACGCCGTGATCTCCCAGATCGAAGGCGACGAGCTCGACGATTAATCGGCGAGCCGGCGGTTGTTCATCTGATTACAATTGCATAAGCGTGCTAGCGCCGTCCGTCGCTCCGGTTTGGAGCCACGGGCGGCGCTTTTGTAACATACGCGGTTCACGCACGCTGCGATTTCCCGCGCAACGCATCGCTTGGTAGCAATCCGCTTGGTAGAGATCCGTTTGGCAGAAATCACGGTGTTTTGCGAAAATCGTGGCGGTGGGGTAGTGTGTTCCCTTGTCGTCTCGTGATGTCGGGCACGCCATGTTGCGTGCACGAGATTGCGACGGTGATGCCCCGGTATCCCAATTGGTAGAGGAGACAGCCTCAAAATCTGTACAGTGTGGGTTCGAGTCCCACCCGGGGCACGTTTTCAAGCCCAACTTGGCATTTCGTTCAAATTTCGCAAGAATGCTGTACGCGACCCCAAGCTGGGCGATTCTTTTTCCCGCCAACTTGGCATAGAGGCCATCATTGAGCAGAGAAATCCCTTCCATGCTGTACGCAATCCCAAGTCAAGCGATAGCCCCAGCACAAGCTGGGCATTGTGTACCCTATCGAACCTTGCCAGCTTCACAACTTTCCTAACTATACTTTAGAAAGTTGCTGAATCTGACAACTTTCTAAAGTATAGTTAGGAATCTTGCAGCGGGTCTGTGCCGTCATGGCTTTGCGCAACGCTGGGAGCGAAGGGCGCGGCTGATGCCGGGCGCGGCGGTTATGATTGCCGCAGGCGGCGAATGGCGCCGTGTGAGTGGCGTTTCTCGAATGGCGTCAACGGCGTTGCACGGATGGCATTGCACGTTTGGCATTGCATGAATGGCAGGAGGTTGCGGATGACGCAGCACATCAACGACGGAGGGTCCGCGGGCGGATCGGTGAAAAGCGAACAGACGGACGGCGCACCCGCCGCATCGAACGGCCGCCTGCTTGTGGTGGATGGCCATTCGCTTGCGTTCCGTGCGTTCTTCGCGCTGCCCGTCGAGAACTTCTCCACGTCGTGGGGCCAGCCCACGAACGCCGTGTGGGGCTTCGCCACGATGCTGTCGAACGTGCTCACCGCCGAGAAGCCCACGCACATCGGCGTGGCGTTCGACATGGCGGGCGGCACGTTCCGTCAGAAGATGCTGCCGCAATACAAGGGCACGCGCGACGCGGCGCCCGAGGAGCTGCTCAGCCAGCTGCCCATCATCCAGCAGATGCTCCAGGCCTTCGGCGTTACCTATATCGAGAAGAAGGGCTACGAAGGCGACGACATCATCGGCACGCTCGCCACGATGGGCGAGGATGCCGGCTACGACACGCTCGTGCTCTCCGGCGACCGCGATGCGTTCCAATTGGTCGATTCCCGCATCACCGTGCTCTACCCGGGGCATCACTTCAAAGACCTCAAGCACATGACGCCGCAGGCCATCGAGGAAAAATACAAGGTGACACCGCAGCAATACCCGGACCTCGCCGCGATGCGCGGCGAGCAGGCCGACAACATCCCCGGCGTGCCCGGCGTGGGCGATGGCTACGCGGCTAAATGGATCAACCAATACGGCGGCCTCGAGCAGATCATCGCTCATGCCGACGAGATCAAGGGCAAGAAGGGCGAGGCGCTGCGCGACAGCATCGACCAGGTGCGCCTGAACCGCAAGGTGAACGCGCTGGTGCGCGACCTCGACCTGGGCGTCACCGTGGATGACCTGAAGATCAAGGTGCCCGACCGCGCCGCGGTCGACGAGCTTTTCCAGCGTTTGGAATTCAGCAAACGCACCGAGGGAACGCTGCTGAAGCCCTTCCCGCAGGGGGAGGCGAGCCAGAAGGTCACGCTCGACCTGAGCAACCTCAAGGCGCAGCCGCAGCGCGACGATCAGGATGAGATTCCGCAGCGCACGCCGGTCATCGACACGGTCGCCGCCGCGGACCTGCCGCAATGGGTGCGCGAGCATTGCCAGGCGGCGCTGGCCCCGGCGCCGGAGGGCGGCTCGGAAAGCACTGATGGCGCTGATGACACTGCAGGCGCTGCCAGCGCCGATGCCGCGATCACCCCCGAATCCATCGCCGCCGCGCCGCGCTGCGACACCGTGGATGACTCCCATGTCTGGGTGATCGACGCGCAGCCGAAGGATGACGGCAAAGCGAGCAAGGAGGGGAGTGCACGCCCCGAACTCGCGCGCCTCACGATCCTGGCGCCCGACAATCACGTGGTCTCCGTGGCGGCAGCTCAGATCGACGAACGCACAGCGCAGGCGCTCTCCCGGGAATTCGCGGCACGCGCCGGCTCGCTCGCCGTGCACGGCTACAAGGAAGCGATCCATCTGCTCGGCTCGGCGGGCATCGCAATGCCGGAGCCGTGGCTCGACACGAAGCTCGCCGCCTATCTCGATTCCGCCGGATCCAAGCAGGACCTGGAGGATGTGATCGGCCGCGTGCTGCCCACCGGCACGTTCGAGCCGCCCGCCCAAGCTGCGGAGGTGCAGCCGTCGTTGTTCGACGACCCGCTCGACGATACCGCCGACGTGCAGGCGGCCGCCCGCCGCACGGTGGCGGTGGCGGCGCTCGCGCATGTGCTTGCCACGCGCATCGCCGACCGCGGCGAATCCGCGCTGCTCCACGACATCGAATACCCGGTCTCCCGCATCCTGGCGCGCATGGAATCCACCGGTGCCGCCGTGGACCAAAAGCGCCTGCAGGAGCTGTTCGACACATTCGCCGCAGGCGCGCATCAGGCGGAGGACGCCGCATGGGACGCGGCGGGCCGCCAGATGAACCTCCAAAGCCCCAAGCAGGTGCAGGGCGTGCTGTTCGACGACTTCAAGCTTGCGCCCGGGGGCCGCACGAAGTCCGGCGGATACAAGACCGACAGCGACTCGCTGATGGAACTGGCGCTGCGCAACGCTGGCGACGAGCGCGCCAGCGGCTTCATCACCTCGCTGCTGCGTTACCGCGAGATCGTGAAGCTCAAGCAGTGCGTGGAGACATTGCAAAAATCCGTGAACCCCGACGACGGCCTCATCCACACCACCTACGAGCAGACGGTCACCGCCACCGGGCGCCTGAGCTCGGCGAACCCGAACCTGCAGAACGTGCCCAACCGCAACGCCGAAGGCCGCGAGATCCGCAGCGCGTTCGTGCCGGCGAGCGGCTTCGTGAGTTTGCTGAGCTCCGATTACTCCCAGGTGGAGCTGCGCATCATGGCGCACCTTTCCAGCGACGAGGCGCTCATCGAGGCGTTCCGCTCCGGCAAGGACTTCCACCGCTACGTGGCGAGCCTCGTGTACGAGGTGCCCGTGGACCAGATCACCGCCGACCAGCGCACCCACGTGAAGGCGATGAGCTACGGCCTCGCCTACGGGCTGAGCACCTATGGCCTCGCCCAGCAGCTGCGCATCTCGCCCGCCGCGGCGGAC
>JAQXZM010000093.1 GCA_029227215.1 Bifidobacteriaceae bacterium
GCGCGGCACGCCAGGGGTGCGCGGGGTGGTGGCGAGCGTGTGGTAGCCGCACGCGGTGTGCGGGTCGATCACATAGTGGTTCTTCGTCCAGCAATCCTTGATCGCCGCGCGGATCTGGTCTTCGTCGGCCCAGCCGGCGCCGAACACGGTCTGGATCTTGGCGAGCAGGTCGGCGGGTACGTCGTAGCGGCCCTTGCTCGCGAGGGAATCCATGAGCGAGGCGATGAGCTTGGTGTCGCCGTCCGCGAAGTAGTAGAGCATGCGCTCGAGGTTCGAGCTGATGAGGATGTCCATGCTCGGCGAAATCGTCGTGAAGAACGGACGGTTGCGGTCATACGTGCCGGTGGTGAGGAAGTCGTAGAGCACGTTGTTCTTGTCGGAGGCGACGATGAGCTTGGAGACCGGCAGACCCAGGCGCTTGGCATAGTAGCCGGCGAGGATGTCGCCGAAGTTGCCGGTCGGCACGCAGAACTCCACTTCGTCGCCGGCGTTGATCTCCTGGCGCTCGAGCAGCTGGGCGTAGGCGGCGAAGTAGTAGACGACCTGCGGCACGAGGCGGCCCACGTTGATGGAATTGGCGGACGAGAGCACCGTGTGCGCGTTGTTCTCCAGATCCCAGGCGAGCTCGCCGTCGCCGAAGATGGCCTTGACGGCGCTCTGTGCGTCGTCGAAGTTGCCGCGCACCGCGCACACCTGCACGTTGGAACCCTTCTGCGTCGCCATCTGCAGGTGCTGCACCTCGGAGACCTTGCCGTCCGGGTAGAACACGGTGATGCCGGTGCCCGGCACGTCCGCGAAGCCCGCCAGCGCCGCCTTGCCGGTGTCGCCGGAGGTGGCGGTGAGGATCATGATGCGTTCGTTCGCGGCATTCGCATCGGAGGAGGCCGCGGCGGTCTTCGCCATGAAACGCGGCAGGATCTGCAGCGCCACGTCCTTGAACGCGCTCGTGGGGCCGTGGAACAGCTCGAGGATGAAGTCATCGCCCAGGGGCTTGAGCGGCGTGATCGCCGCGTCGTCCCACTGGTCGCCGTAGGCGCCGGCGACGCAATCGGCAAGCTCGGCGTCGGTGTAGTCAGGCAGCAGCGAGGCGAGCACGGTGCGCGCGATCTGCTGGTACGACTTGCCGGCGAGGGCGGCGACGTCCACGGGCTTGCTTCCCAGGGAATCGGTGACGAACAGGCCTCCGTCGGACGCGATGCCCTTGCGGATCGCTTGCTTGCTCGTTACCTGGCTTGCGGTGCTACGGGTGCTGTGAAAGAGTTCTACGACGAATCCTTGTCTTGGGGAATAAAGAATAACGCCCTCAGTTTATATGCGACCGTGTATATAGCCGTGCATAGAGCCGCGTTTACCGCGCTGTGTTCCACGAGGTTCGGTGGTGGTGGCATGATGTGAGAAATGCCCAAATGGCGCGGCGCATAAAGGGCGCGGCGCAATCCGCGTGGATGCATCTGTGGAGGTTCCCAATGAGTGAGAGCACGGCGAGTGAGAACACGGTGAGTCAGAACGCAGCTGCCGGCAGCAATCCGGACGATGCCGTCGCCCAGGCGCTTGTGGCGGTGCGAGGCATGGCGGCGCGGGCGCGCGAGGCCCAGCGTGCGCTCTCGCGGGCGAACACCAAGACGAAGAACGCGCTGCTCGAGGCGATTGCCGATGCGCTCGTCGCGCATGCCGGCCAGATCGAGGAGGCGAACGGCCGCGATTATGCCGCCGCCCAGGAATCCGGCATGTCGCAGGGCTTGCTCGACCGCCTGCGCTTCGACCAGGCGCGCATCGAGGCCACGGCGCAGGGCGTGCGCAACGTGGCGGCGCTGCCCGACCCGGTGGGTCGCGTGGTGCGCGGCAACAACCTTCCCAATGGCATGCGCCTCACCCAGGTGCGGGTGCCGATGGGCGTGGTGGGCATGATCTACGAGGCGCGCCCGAACGTCACGATCGACGTAGCGGCGCTGTGCTTGAAGTCCGGCAACGCGGCGATCCTGCGCGGCGGCCATGCCGCGCTCCACACGAACGAGGCGACGCTCGCCGTCATCGGCGACGCGCTCGCCGCCCAAGGCTTCGACCCGGCGCTCGTGCAGAGCGTGGACCACATCGGACGCCCCGGCGCCACCGCGATGATGGAGGCGCGCGGATCTCTCGACGTGCTCGTGCCCCGCGGGGGAGCGGGCCTCATCAAGGCCGTGGTGGAGAACTCCAAGGTGCCCACGATCGAGACCGGTTCGGGCAACTGCCACATCTACATCGATGCCGCGGCGGACCTTTCCAAGGCGATCCCGATCCTCGTCAATGCCAAGACGCAGCGCGTGGGGGTGTGCAACGCCGCCGAGAAGCTGCTCGTGCACCAGGATGTCGCCGCCAAGGCGCTGCCGCTGGCCGCCGCCGCGCTGCGCGAACACCATGTGCTCATGCACGCCGACGACGCCACGCGGCGCATCCTCGAAGACGCTGGCATGATGGGCGCCGACGTGGTGCCCGCCACCGACGAGGACTGGGACACCGAGTACCTCGACTACCAGATCGGCATCAAGGTGGTGGGCGGCCTCGACGAGGCGATCGCCCACATCGCCGCCCATTCGACCGGCCACACCGAGGCCATCGTCTCCGAGGACTACGGCGCCATCGAGGAATTCACCTCCCGCGTCGACTCCGCGGTCGTGATGGTCAACGCCTCCACACGCTTCACCGACGGCGGCATGTTCGGCCTGGGTGCCGAGCTGGGCATCTCCACGCAGAAGCTTCATGCGCGCGGCCCGATGGGGCTCGAGGAACTGACGACGACCAAGTGGATCGCCTACGGAAACGGACAGGTGAGGAAGTAATGGCATACCAGCAGGGCGACATGCGCCGCATGATGGACTCCGACCCGAAGGCGCCGCTCAGGCTCTCGTCGGGACGGCTGAGCACCGTGCGCTATGTGTTCCTCGTGCACATCGAGGACGGCATCCCCTCCGCGCTCGAACGAGCGGCGCTGGAATACGCCGACGCCATCCTCATCGGCTGGCCCGAGGAGGACGCCGCCGACGTGGTGACGCCGCCGCAGCAGCAATACGACTACATCAGCCAGCAGTTCGACTGGGGCGAGGAGCGCATCGCGCAGTTCATGAAGTGGGAGCGCGACGACAAGCCCGCCGACATGGCCGACAGCCTCGTCTCTATCGCCGATTGCATCGCCGCCATCCGCAAGGCGTACCAGCCGCAGTTCCTGCTGCCCACGTTCGCCGAGATCCGCCGCGTGGTGGAGGACGAGTGGAACGAAGACATGGACCGCATCGAGGCCGAGAACAAGGAAGCCCATCCCGGCGCCACGGGCGACGACGCCGACGATGCTCCTGCCGCTCCTGCCGCGGCTGGCGCTGCTGACGGCGCGAACGCCGCCGCTGGTGGGAACGGCGCGGCTGGCACTGCTGAAGACGGCGCGGCCGGTACCTCCACGACGGGCACGGAGCGCTGAACGCATGGACGCCCCCGCTCGCAAGGGCGCGCAGACCCATCTGGCGCGCCGCCGCTCCGCTCGCGGCAACTACCATGACGTGCCCCGCATCGGCATCATGGGCGGCACCTTCGACCCCATCCACAACGGCCATTTGGTCGCTGCCTCGGAGGTCGCGTGGGTCTATGACCTCGACAAGGTCATCTTCGTGCCCACCGGCCGCCCGGTGTTCAAGCTCGACCGCGACGTGACGAACGCCGAGGACCGCTACCTCATGACCGTCATCGCCACCGCGTCGAACCCCAACTTCGTCGTCTCCCGCGCCGACATCGACCGCCCCGGCATCACCTACACGATCGACACGCTGCGCGATTTCCGCGCGATGTACCCGGACGCCGAGCTGTTCTTCATCACCGGCGCCGACGTGATCCCCCAGCTCATGCAGTGGAAGGACGCCGACGAGATGTGGAAGATCGCGCACTTCGTGGGCGTTTCGCGCCCCGGCTACGAGGTGAACCTGCGCAAGGCAGGCGTGCCGCTGCGCAGTGTGGACGTCATCGAGATCCCCGCGCTCGCCATCTCGTCCACCGACGTGCGCCGCCGCGCCCAGGCAGGGGAGCCGGTGTGGTACCTCGTGCCGGACGGCGTGGTGCAATACATCTCCAAGCACGGCCTGTACCACCGCAGAGGCGGGGAGGAGGCGGGCATCGCGCCCGTCGGCGCCGTGGCGGTGTGAACGGCGGGTCCGCGCCGCGTCAAGCACCGCGTCAAGCACCGCCGCTTCGTGCGGTTGTGCGCGGTGTCAGTGAGGCTCGCTACTATGAATGAGGTCAGCTTCAATCTACAAGTTTGGAGATACGGTGAGCGCAGTCCTCGCAGGAAAACCTGATAAAAACCTCATACTCGTAACCGGCAGGTGCCATCCGAAGCTTGCCGCTGATGTGGCGAAGCAGCTGGGAATCGACGTGCTGGAGACCACGGAATACGATTTCGCCAACGGTGAGATGTATGTGCGTTACACCGAATCGGTGCGAGGCGCGGATGTGTTTGTGCTGCAGACCCATGCCGGCGAGACGATCAACAAGTACATCATGGAGCAGCTCATCATGATCGACGCCGCCAAGCGCGCGTCCGCCCGCTCCATCACCGCCGTGTGCCCGCTGCTGGGCTATTCCCGTCAGGATAAGAAGCACCGCGGCCGCGAGCCCATCTCCTGCCGCCTCATGTTCGACCTGCTCAAGACCGCCGGCGCCGACCGCATCATGTCGGTCGACCTTCACGCCGCGCAGTCCCAGGGCTTCTTCGACGGTCCGGTCGACCATCTCATCGCCATGCCGGTGCTCGTCGACTATGTGCGCGACCGCCTCGACCTGTCGAACGTCGCCGTCGTCTCTCCGGACGCCGGCCGCATCCGCGTCGCCGAGCAGTGGGCCCAGCGTTTGGGCGGCGGCCCGCTCGCCTTCGTGCACAAGACCCGCGACATCACGCGCCCGAACAAGGCCGTCGCCAACCGCGTGGTCGGCGAGGTCTCCGGCAAGGATTGCGTGCTCGTCGATGACCTCATCGACACCGGTGGCACGATCGCCGAAGCATGCAAGGTGCTGCGCGAAGCCGGCGCCAAGTCCATCACCGTCGTCGCCACGCACGGCGTGTTCTCCGGCCCCGCCATCGAGCGCCTGAAGAATTGCGGCGCCCGCGAGGTCGTCGTGACCGACACCGTGCCGATCCCGCAGGAGAAGCGCTGGGACGGCCTGACCGTGCTGTCCATCGCCCCGCTGCTCGCCAGTGCCATCCAGGCGGTGTTCAACGACGGTTCCGTCGCCGAGCTGTTCGACACCTACCCGACGCACCACGGCCAGGGCTTCCTGTTCGCCTGATGCGCCTGATGCACCAGCGCGACTGTCGACGTGAGCACCGACGTGAACACCGACGCGATTGCCGCGCCGGACGTGCGTTCGGCGGCAGGTTGGTGTATCATCTGTAAATCGTGCGCTTGATAGCGGTTCAGAGCCGTTCGTAACGGCCCGATTGAGCCGACGCATCAAGCGCCATTCCCCCATGGTGTAATGGCAGCACACGGGTCTTTGGAACCCTTTGTCTTGGTTCGAATCCAGGTGGGGGAGCTGCTGCGGCCCGCGTGGCCGATTCCGGCGCAAGCCGGGGCCGGCCGCACGGGCCGTTTTGTAACTCACAACCGTTTCATGAACAGTAGGAACAGCGGCTGCACGAACGGCGGCCGCGCAATGGTGAGACCACGCCTGCTCACTGTCTGCGATCCTTACATCGCGGCAGGGGAGCGGCTCGGTCTCGGGAAGAATCGAGCGATGAGCGAAACCGCACAGAACGCGTCACGTCAAGCATCACGAGCGCCACAGCACGCACAGTCCACCGAGGCTTCTGCGTCCTCACAGACCGCGGCGCCGGCGTCCGAACTCGATGTCGCGATCATCCTTGCCGCGGGCGAGGGCACGCGCATGAAGTCCTCCACCCCCAAGGTGCTTCACGACTTCGCCGGCAAGACCTTCCTGCAGCGCGTCATGGCATCCGTCGGCGCCTTGGGCCCCGCGACCACCGCCGTCGTCGTGCATTACCAGGCCGAACGCGTCGCCGCCGCCGCGAAGGATTACGACGATTCCGTGGTCATCGTGAACCAGGACGACAAGCCGGGCACCGGCCGCGCCGTGCAGTGCGCCGTGCAGCAGTTGCGTGAAGAGAACCGCTTCGAAGGCAGCGTGCTCATCGCCGCTTCCGACATGCCGCTGCTCGACGCCGCCACCCTGCGCGGCCTCGCCGCCGAGCATGCCCAGCAGGGCAATGCGGCGACCGTGCTTACCACCACGCTCGCCGATCCGTTCGGCTATGGCCGCGTGATCCGTGACGATGCCGGCCAGGTGCTGCGCATCGTCGAGCAGAAGGACGCCAACGCCGCCGAGCAGGCGGTGAACGAGGTGAACACCTCCGTGTATGTGTTCGATGCCCGCGTGCTCGAACGCGCCATCGCCGACCTCGACTCCGACAACGCGCAAGGCGAGTTCTACCTGACCGACGCGCTCGAAAAGGCGCGCGAATTCGGCAAGGTCGGCGCCTGGCAGGCACCCGACAGCCTCGCCGTCGAAGGCGTCAACGACCGCGTGCAGCTCGCCCGCCTTGCCAAGGCGCACAACGTGCGCGTGTGCGAGCAGTGGATGCGCGACGGCGTCACGATCCTCGACCCCGAGACCACGTGGATCGAGGACGACGTGCGGATTGCACGCGACGCCCAGATCCTCCCCGGCAGCTTCCTGCAAGGTTCCACCACCATTGGCGAAGGCGCGGTGGTGGGTCCCTACACCACGCTCATCGACGCGGTGATCGACGCGGGCGCCCATGTGGAGCGCAGCCGCGTGCAGGGCACGCACATCGGCGCACGCGCGAACATCGGCCCGTGGACGTACCTGCGCCCCGGCAACGACCTCGCCGCCGACACGAAGGCCGGCGCGTTCGTGGAGATGAAGAAAGCGCACATCGACGAAGGTTCCAAGGTGCCGCACCTGAGCTACATCGGCGACACCCACATCGGTACCCACACGAACGTGGGCGGCGGCACCATCACCGCCACCTACGACGGCGTGCACAAGAACCGCACCGAGATCGGCTCCAACGTGCACGTG
>JAQXZM010000094.1 GCA_029227215.1 Bifidobacteriaceae bacterium
TTTCAATCCACGCGCCCGCAGGGGGCGCGACCTGATGGCACGCTTCAACGCCGAAATACCCACGATTTCAATCCACGCGCCCGCATGGGGCGCGACGCGTACATACGTCGGTTGATACGCGCGGATATGATTTCAATCCACGCGCCCGCATGGGGCGCGACACGGCATTGCAATCGGCTGTGCGGCTGGCACTGGATTTCAATCCACGCGCCCGCATGGGGCGCGACCGTGAATTCGGACATGTTATTCCAGATAGCGGAATGGTTCGGATTCACATGTCCATCATAACGGTATTCGACTCAACAAAGAAGCACCGAGAAATTATCTCGAAAGAAGAAAGAACAACCACTATTCAATTTTCAAGCAACGGGGCACGCCGCGAGAGCGACGGCAAGAACAACAACCGGTGCGAACCTACCAGGTCGTTCCCGAGAGCTTCAGGTTCGCACCCTCCCACCGGTAGCGCTCAACCTTGCGCCACCAATATCGAGAATCTTGCCTTCCCGATTTCGAGATCACAACATCATCAGCCCATCCGCTGGTAGCTCATGTTGAAGACCAAAGTGTTCAATATGCTGCGCATAATTCTTTCCCAGATGGTAAAAACGCAAGCTATCTCGTTCTGTATCGATGATGCCAAGCAAATCATGTTTCAGCACCACATACTGCGCAGAGTCAACGGCACATTCAAATACGCTGTTCTGCACTCGTTGGCCATACTTCATGCAAGCCTTGGCAACGCGTCGAAGTCTTTTCTTCCCACTCGACTCTTCCGTATTAACGTCATACGTCACAAGCACCATCATCCGTCGCTATCTCCTATCTCAGCTTGATACCTCTTTCATTTCCACATGAACGGCGGGTACGCATCGATGTCTCCACGCACGTATCTAGCAAACAGAAGTGCCTGCGTGTACGGAACCAGTCCCCACGGTATCTTTTCCTCAAGAAAAGGATGGGTGATTTCTTGCGTCTTCCGCTTCTGCCATTGCGCAAGCACCGTCTTCCTCCCTGCCTCAGAAAGGAAGACACCGCCATCCTCGTGTTCCTCAAAATCGGATGCCTTGATTTCGGATAGATTCACCAAGGAAAGAGCAAAGCGATCTGCTACGACAGCGCGCATCTCCTCAACCAAATCTAACGCAAGCGATGGCTTGCCAGGTCTATCCGTATGCAGGTACCCGACATATGGATCCAATCCGACACCTTGCAATGCAGCTGCGCAGTCGTTTGAGATGAGCACATAGATGAAGGAAAGTAGCGCGTTCATGCGATCACGAGGAGGTCTTCTGCTCCTCGTCTCGAAGAAGAAAGAATCCTTATCTTTCAGAATCATATCGTCGAAAGCAAAGAAGTAATCCTTGGCGGCTTTCCCTTCGACCCCACGCACTTGATCCACCGTCCTGCAATCCTGTACGCGATTGATGTCTTCTGCGAGAAGCTTTGATTGATGGTCGATCCTCTCAACATTGACAAGCATCGGATGATCTCGCTTCGTTCTTTCCAATACCCATCGCGAATTGTAGATTTTCCCAATCACTATTGAAGCGGCAATATCCCGTGACGCTTCGCCACTCTCGGCAAGTCGGTATTGCTGACGGCGTAGGAGCACGTTACGATTGTTCTCGCCCAGGATCGAACAATAGTACTGTCCACGGGGCGAGTAGAAAGACAGCGCCACTCCTCTCTGAGCACATGCACCCATCAAAGCAGGAGAAGCACCTTTGTAGCTAAAACAGATTATTTGTTCGACTGAGATAAGCGGAATCTTCCCTAATGTGCGATTGGGGGTTTGCACAACCACGTTCTCGTTTTCCAACGAGAGATACGCATCCTCAGTCAGCACAAAAAGAGTGTTGAGCATCCTTCTCATTTTGCCTAGGTCTCCTTCAAGTCGAATCATGCATTCGTCTGGTCATCAATGGCCAGTTCGCGGAGCCGAGTCGAGACATATTCTCTTGCCGATTTCTTCTTTGTCAGCTCAGGCAAGCAAAGGTTTCGAAGCGAGCAATCATCACATGCCTGGGTCACCTTCGCCGAAGGTGTCGTGCCCTTGGCCAGCAGCAGATGCATCTGTCGGAAATCCGCACAAACGGTTGTCCTCAGTGACTCATCAAGTTCGACAAACTCACGTCGTCTCGTCTTGTGATAGAACAACGCCCCCTGTGGAATGGAGCAAAGCAGCATCTCTTCTAAGCACATCGCCTCAGCGCAAAGCTGGAGACGGTCTGCATCACCAACTTTCCTGGCACCGTGTTTGTATTCGATTGGGAACACTGTCCACAGACCATCCCTTCCTTGGACAGGCACTCCTTGTTCTGAACGGTGGAATTCAACGACATCACATATGCCCGTTACTCCAAGGCGACGGGAAAAGACACGCATTCCTCGAATGGTTAGCACGTCACCCCGCATCTCGGACTGTGAATAATCATCAACACGTTGATGCTCAACTCGTCCGGATGCCGTTAAGTAGTTCTCATTCCACAGCTGTTCAATATGAATGAGCGCCCACTGCCGCTTGCAAAATGAGTAGTGTTGAATCCCAGAAAGACTCAGCCAGTCCTCCTCGGGGTATTCCGAATCAAGACCATCACTAGGCATCATTGCCCCGCTCTCTCCTACTGTTCAGAGCAATCGGATAACCTCTTCCTGGCTAGGAGTGCGAATATTCCCAGCCAGGAATCGAAACGGTTATCACCGGGATTTAATCAGCGTCCTTCAACACCTGATGATATTCCAAACCAGGAATCGTCTCCGCTTTCACGGTGACCACGCCATCAGGCGAGATCTCCACTGAACGGTGCACCTTTGCAGAGGAGTACTGTCCTGCCTTGCAGTTGTGCGTGAACCACACGACATCGAGAACTTCCATCGATCCAGAAGGACGCGCAGAGCTCTCGTCGTTTTCGAATAGCGTGACAAGAGCATTCTTAATCTTCTCAGCATCTTCTGCTGAGAATCCCGTCTTGCTTGCGAGCTGAGGGCTAATGCTGCCATAAGTCGCATAGATTGCTTTCCCAGCGACACGATACTTCATACCCATCGTGTCTGAAGATTTCCCACCATCTTCCTTCGGCTCGCTATTGACCGACTTTGTGATCTGCACATCGTCGATCGCGATGGGTTCGAGTGAGAAGGCTGATTGAATCGTCACCGGACCACGGACGCCAAGAGATACTGAATCCGAGTCAGAATTCTTATCGCCTTTGAAGGCAAACACCTGTCCGAATGCCCTCACATCAAGCCATTTCTTGCAAACCTGGTCATAAAGGAACTGTTTGTTCTTCTTCTCGTTCTCCGCAAGGCCGTCAAGGAACGTCTTGTAGCGCTCCGACAGCGATTTGGCGCCATCATCGGAGCGTTCTGCCATCTGGACGAAAATCTTCTCGCCCTCGTCCTGCAAGCGGTTGCGAATCTTGCGCTTCAACGCCACATCGGAAACCTCACCCAAGCCTTCCGACGTGGTCCGCGGGCGATTGCCATTGAGCGGATCACCATTCGGATTGGCATTCTTCACCGCGAAGACGAGTGCAAAATCGATTTTGTTATTCAGTTCTGTCATTGCTATTACCTTTTCGTTTTTCTTGCAACCCCGAAGGATTGACGTTCATGTGGACTGGTTCAAGCCTCGCCGGCTGTCATTCCTGTGTCGACTTTGCCTCCTTCGCCTGACGCGCACGTTCCATCAATTCATGTCTCTGGGCAGAATATCCCAGCAGATACAGTGGAGTGAGAGGCTTGTTACTTTCGAAGTCGCCTGGCCGGAACAATGCCATTACCTCATCGACGGCATTCTGGAACCAGAAGTAGCCGAATTCCGGCTTGAAATACGGTGTCAGCTGATGTTCCAAAGCACCCCATGTCATGAAGGGCTTCGCGGAATAATTGCCCATCAGCTTCATCGCATTCGTCGGACGATCCACCTTTTCCTTCCGCAGGATTCCGCCTTCGAACCAATCCGCCAGCGCAAGCAAACGCCCATACAGATAATCCCTGTCGGCACGCTCGGGTTCGAGTTTCATGGATATCGCTCCTTCCCTAGATTGTTTCGGATCCTCACGCCTTTGTGTGTCATTACGATTCGCAAGGCGCCATTGATCCACGTAATGTTTTCGCCACAACCCGCATACGACATCGACATCATGATCCCATTGGCCACGCTTGTCATATGCCATGGGACGGGTGACCTTGTGGTATCCATTCCACAGGATCGAGGCGGGCATTGCACTGTTGTTGAACATGCATTCGATGAGCTGCTTCTCGACGTTGCGCGTATACCGTTTGTAGCTTTCGCTTGTGCGATCGGTTGCGGGATACGTGGCATTGATCACGTCACGTACTGAAGGTGCACCGATGAATGGTGTCACGGAAGCACCCGGCACTCTTTTCATTAGCGTCCACGACGAATCGACGTGCCACTGCAGGATGCTTTCGATGTATTCATGCCGTTCAAGTTCCTTGTAGTAAGTGACACTGAGGCGTCCAGGAGTGGCGGAGTCAAAGATGGCAACAACCACCTTTGACTCATGCTCCTTCATATGTTTCGGGTCACCATATCCGCGCAGAAGCTTTCTAAACAGTTGCGCATAATCGCGTCCGGAGGCAAGAGACGCCTCCCGCAGAATGTCAGCGTCCGTCCTCTCGCCGTTCGCGAAAAAAGCACCGATGTCGAATGAATCATCAAAAGGCAAAACGAATTCCACCGGTTGTCCAACAACTCTCCAGATGACTATCGCCTGCGTATCCTGAACCTTCGCGTTATTCGCAATGAGCCATTGCAACACCGCATGTGCTTTTTCAGACGACATCGAATCAACAAATAGTGCGTCATCCTTGCTCGCAAAACGACCTCGGAATGTGAAGCCATCCGAGTCATTCGATGAAATCAGCTTCGCATTCCCTGCTTTCGACAAGATCTTCTTCGGGTAATTCCTGGCCCTAAGAAACAGCGGCTCGCCCATCTCGTCATACCCATTCCGCGCAAACTCACCCGTGGAATCACCTCTCACATAAGCCTGCCACTGCTGCCGGATGCCAGCATCATCCTGCAGATCCGGACATAAATCTCCAGGAAGAACCACCGAGAATCGAACTCCCATGTTCGCGTCCTTGGGCTTTCCTCTTCCTTTTTCATCCTTTGTGTAAGGCACTAATTCAACACCGAATTTGGAGCAATCTTCCGAAACGCTGTGATGAGAGACATACTCATACACGGCATTGAGTTTCGTATTCTCGCCTTTCCAAGCGTCAAGCTGCTTTAGATAGAGTGTGGTCTTGTCACTGTCCACTTTCCGATCCACATACATGAGCTTGTCAAACAGAGGATTCGCCACCGGCTTGGATGTACGCCCTTTGGACCCCTCAGTGCAGGGAGCCAGAACCGTGACTGGTCTCGCATCCTTTTCGATATTCACGGCCCCACCATCGGCATTCAATGTGACATGAAGCTGGCTCTTGAACGTCATGTAATTCAGTGGTACGAGTGTAGTACGAGCATCGTGAATAGATGCATCCCCCGCATCTTCGACGAGTCCCGAAGCGGACTCAACAGCATTGTATGTAGCCAAGAGGCTGGACCACAGTGTCATCTCATTCCTCCTCTCCATTGAGACTCTTCCCAAGCTCAAAATGCTTTATCCGTTGTTTGGAGCGAATTACACGAGAATTCAACACTTCCGAATCCGGACGGGGAAATTCAATGATTCCGTCCTTCATCACCGGGTGCCAGAATTCCTGAATGAAATCTCCATTGGCATTTTCGTCCGGATAACTGAAGCCATAGAACATATAACCGAGGTCCAATTCACCATATTCGTCATAGAACCCCTTGTTGCCATCTTCCGACGTATCGCAGCGTTCGACGTACCCCTGGCATTCACGTGTTCCCAAAAAGATGTCACGTCTTCCACCCTTATCGATAGAACGTTGAGCGATGGCAAGATGCTTCTTTGCGCTCCGATCAGGATCGAGATCAGACCGATTCGTATTCCATTCGAAATGCGCCTTGATTCGATAACGGACATCTTTCAGATAGGTGTAATACGACAGATCGTTCCCGCCTTTGAACTTGATAGGACGAATGCCCTTGCCCTCCGTCTGAATTCGGTTCATGACACGAACCCTGTCAATGATCCAGACAAATGTAGGTTTCCAATAGATGCTCTCCGTTATTCCCTTAAGAGCCTGATAGGTCGGAACCTGGTACGAGAGCTTCTCCCCGCCGATGCGGGTAATCGGGTCGGAGAAGAGTGCATAACGGCCACTGACCTCATATTCGATACTGGTGTCTATCACCTCATGTCTCCTTTTCTAAAGCGCAAGAAAACCTTGCTCTGCGTTCGGTTTTACTCCAAAACCGTCATCGTAATAACCAGGGTTCAGCAACCGGATGCCGAACTCAGCATCGACTGTTGGTATCGCTCCCTGTTCATCAAGAGTTTTGAAATCCCGATCAAACAATGCGACGGAGTAGTCCTGAAGCTTCCTCAAGATACGAATCGAGTCCGTGATGTTGCGCGAATTCGATAATTCATCCAAGAGTTCCTGAGCTCCCCCGCCGGTGCTCTCATCCACATATGGCACAACGATACTTTGAGCGGCATTCGGAATGACATGGAAATTCTCCCCCACGGACCGGAAATAATAATTCAACACCCAGGGATACGCCTTACCGTTGCGCTGCTCGTATTCTTGGCGGTCAGAATTATCATTCTTCAACATCTCGTACGCGGATCTTCCCTGCAATTCGCCATGGAACGGATAATCGAGCCAATTCGCGGCCTTGGCTGAAAGCTCCTTAAAATACTGAGAGTAATAACGATCAAGGGCATCTTGCGACTGTAAGTCGATTGCCGGATTATTCTGGATCATCCCGAAGGTGATGTCACGCCCGATTTTGATTTCCGGGAGAGCAGCTAAGCCTTGTTCGTTTTGAATCTCGTAAACATAAACGCTCTTGGGCTCTACGAACTCCCCATTGCGATTGCAACGCCCAGCGGCTTGGATGATGCTGCTCAGACCCGCCATCGCACGCACCACGCAAGCGAAAGAGATGTCAATGCCAGCCTCGATAAGCTGTGTGCTCACACAAATCACCGGACGACTGGACTTAGGTCGTAGATACTCGCACATACGTGCAATTTTGTTGCAACGATGTCTGCCGCACATTGAAGTACTCAGGTGAATTACCTCGAACTCTTCGGATGCGCCGTTTTGCAGTAACCACTTGTAAATCTTCCTCGCTTCTGATTTCAGATTCACGATTGCTAGGCAATTTCCGTTCTCTCTCGCCTTCTCAAGGACGGCTCCGGCGAAATCATCAATGGAGACCGGCTTGGAGCAGGCTTTGATATCAACTCGATGGAAAACTTCACGTTCGGAATCGCTTACGGACACGAGGTCCGGATTCGGTGCAAGCAAAAGATTCTGCCGAGCCGTCGCTTCCAGCTTCGGCTGCGTGGCGGTGCAAAGCACAACCGTTGAATTCATGACATAGGCAAGAAAATCAACGATTTCGTTGAACAGGTGGATGCAATTCGTAGGCAGGGACTGGATCTCGTCGAAGATGACGACGCTGTCCGCCATGTTATGGAACTTACGCAGCTTCGTGCCGTTCGCTGACATCACGGATTCCAGGAACTGAACCATTGTCGTAACAATGATCGGGCTATCCCAACGCTCCGCGGCAAGTTTGCGACGACTACTGCTGGGTCCATCATCGGCATCCTCATTCTGGACGGTCGAATAATGCTCCAACAATGTCAAATCGTCTTTCGACAGATCCAGCATCCTACGAATCACGGCCGCCGTCTGCGATGTAATGGACAGATAAGGTATGACGTAGATGATTCGTTTTCTGTGCTGCTCAAGAGCGTTATGAAGCGCGAATCGAAGGGAACACAGTGTTTTCCCGCCACCTGTAGGAACAGAGAGCCGATAAATGCCAGCGTCCCTGCCACTTTGCCGGACACATCTGTTGGATATCGCCGAACGAACCCTGTTCATTGGTGTTTCCTGTTTGAACGTACTGAGTTTTCCCTCCAGCGTGTCGAGCAACGACTGCCAATCCTGCTTCCGCGGATCACGCACTGAATGGTCAGAAAATGAAGCGGCATCGAGACGGTCTGCATCGACGAGCTTGGAAAACTCTTCTTTGCAGACAAGCCCCAAATACCAACCACGATGGTCATTGGGAATGGATCGTAGCAACCGTTCCATTTCCTCTGCGACAGCGTTCAACCTTGACTCCATGCTCAAATTGAGCTCGGCGACATGGTTACAAACCTCGTTGTAGTGATACCGTTCTTCGTCACCCGAGACGCCTTCAACCTTCTCGTCGAAAGTTCCGGAACAATCCAAGGCAATGCAATCTGGTAACGAATTGTGATGACTGGTAATCGCCAACTGGGCCGTCTCGCTGGAGATTTGAATACAGAATTTCGCCAACTGGTCATCACCAAGTGCTTGGGAGCCAAAGGCATCACGGAGATACCTGGCTCCCTGCCATGCATGTACGACAGAGCCGCGAACTCCGCCATTCAGCAGATATTCCTGGAAAGATTCGGCCGCCTTGCCCAAATCATGGAAAGCACCAATCAGATAGGACAAGTCAGACAACACATCATCAAAGCCTTGTGCCAATTCCCCAGTATTGACAAGATGATCTTGCAGAGGCTGCACATCGCCTGATTCGTTCGTTCTTGCTAAAAGCACTTCCCGCTCCAATCGTTCCTCTCAACCCATCCTTCACCTCGTCATCAGTGACGAGACCCAAGCTACGTTGCTGGTTTCAAGTTACCTCACTGAAAAGGAACACGCAATTGGGACAGACCACCGGCATGAATAAGTTGACCAAGAAACTCACACAACGATCCAAATTCGAAATCTTGAGGACAAGACTTCTGATATCAAACGGCTGGAGAGAAGCCTTACAAAGGCTCCGTTCCAGCCGTTTCTTATTCCGCACGCGGTCGTCTATTCCGTCTGTTCTCCCTCCGATCGCCCCGCCCGCTACGCCTTCTCGGCGGAGTTCGCTGCGACCAGGTTGATCGCGTCCACGAGGAGCGTGGATTGGTCGGAGTCCATGCCCGCCGATGCGTCCGCGTCCACCTGGTCGCAGATCTCGCACACGCGGGCGGCGAGCTCATGGCCGAGCTCGGTGAGCTCCACCGCCACCGCGCGATGATCGTGCGGGAGGCGCGTGCGATGCACCAGCCCCCTGCTCTCGAGCCGGCGCAGCAGGTTGCTCACCGTTGATTTGTCGAACACGCAGCCTTCGCAGATGTCCGTGGCGGTCACGCCATTGCGCAGCTGCAGGAACTCCAAGATCCTGCACTCGGCGGGCAGCAGCCCCAGAGACTCCAGACGGCTCACCAGAAGGCGGCGATTGTAATGGTATGCCCGCAGCAAGGCGAAATGCAGATGGCTCCCCAGCACGTCCACACGATCCGGTTCGTCCAAATCGACCCCGACGTCCTCCGCGCCGGCACCCTCAGTGCCGTCGACTTCCGTGCCGTCGCCATCTGCGCCGTCCGAATCCTCGCTTTCCGAATCCTTGCCGTCCGAATCCGCGGCATCCGTCATTGCGTCCGAAGGCGTCCCCTCCGCCACGGGACCATCCATCGCCGCGCCGACCTTGGCAGCGACATTCTCCGAATCTTCTGCCACGCCTGGTATTGCCCGTGCGTCCCCGCTCCGCGGACTATCGTCCGCCCCCTTGCCTTGCATTGCGCCTGTCCTTCCCCCGCTTGGCATTTACACCCCGCCAAAACAGTTTCAGTATTGCTACTATTACTGAACCTATTGCAGATTTGTCAGACTTGCAAACCGGATTCCGCAATTTCGGCCCAATTCCCACATTGTGATTTGCCATGCGGGATTGCGTGCCGCGCTGCAACAGAAATCATGCGCCTTGCCGGTCTGTCTACCGGCCTGCCCTGCCGCACTCCTGCACGCCCCGCCTCCCCTCCACCCGCCACGCATCCAGCCTTGCATTCGACCTCCATCCCGCCCTGCATCCCGCCCTGCATCCTGCCGCGCGTTCGCCGAATCATCCACCACCGCCCGCGCGTCCCCCGACACTGCTAAAAAAGGTACGGACTTATATAAGGTGCGGCAGCACCCAAGCGCGCGCCAAGCAGACCACGCGCCGAGCGCCCAAGCAACCCGGCATCTGAGCGCCTGATCGCCAACAAGCAATCCACGCGCCCCGCGCAATCCACGCGCCACAGCGCCACACCGCGCCCGACGCCGCCGCACCACACCGCAACCCGTCCAGAAAGCAGACGCACATGGCATCCAAACTGCTGCGCAAGAAGACCGTGGAGGAGCTCACCGCCACCGCCACCCCGCTCAAGCGCACCATGAAGACCTTCGACCTCACCATGCTCGGCATCGGCGCCATCATCGGCACCGGCATCTTCGTGCTCACCGGCAAGGGCGCCCTGACCGCCGGCCCCGCGCTCTCCGTATCCTTCCTGCTCGCCGCCATCTGCTGCGGCTTCGCCGGCCTGTGCTACGCCGAGTTCGCCTCCATGGTGCCCGTCTCCGGCTCCGCCTACTCCTACGCCTATGTGGCGTTCGGCGAGCTCATCGCTTTCGTCATCGGCTGGGACCTCATCCTCGAGTACGCCTTGCAGGCCGCCACCGTCTCCGCCGGCTGGTCGGGCTACTTCAACAAGCTGCTCGAGGGCTTCAACATTCACCTGCCCGTGCAACTCACCGCCGCCTACGGCACCACCCCGGGCGTCACCACCTACTTCAACCTGCCGGGCTTCGTCATCGTGCTCGTCATCACCCTCGTCCTTGCCCTGGGCATCAACCAGACCAAGCGCACCAACGACATCATGGTCATGATCAAGCTCGCCATCATCATCCTGTTCATCGTGTGCACCGTGTGGTACGTGAACCCCGACAATTGGAAGCCGTTCTCCCCCTACGGCATCTACACGTTCCAGCCGGGCACGGGCAAGCCGATGGGCATCATCCCCGCCGCTTCGATCGTGTTCTTCAGCTTCATCGGCTTCGACGCCGTCTCCTCCTCCGCCGAGGAGACCGTGGAGCCCAACAAAACGCTGCCGCGCGGCATCATCTACTCCCTCGTCATCTCCACCGTGCTCTACATCGCCATGACGCTCATCATGACCGGCATCGTCAAGTACCCCGAGATCGCCAACTTCGAGGACGCCCCTGTCGCCGGCGTGAGCCTCGCCCCCGGCCTCAACTGGCTCGCCTTCGTCGTGAACCCGGGCGCCCTCATCGGCATGACCACCGTGATGCTCGTGCAGCTGTACGGCCAGACCCGCATCTGCTACGCCATGAGCCGCGACGGCCTGTTCCCCAAGTTCTTCGGCGAGGTGGACGAGAAGCACCACACCCCGTGGAAGGGCACGTGGTTCTTCGGCATCCTCACCGCCATCGCCGGCGGCTTCATCAACATCAACATCCTGTTCGAGCTGGTGAACATCGGCACGCTCTCCGCCTTCATCATCGTCTCCGCCGGCGTGCTATGGATGCGCCACACCCAACCGGACGCCCACCGCGGCTTCCGCGCCCCCGGCGTGCCCGTCACGCCCATCCTCGCCATCATCTTCTGCGCCGTGCTCATCGCCGGCCTCACGTGGCAGACCTGGGTGCGCTTCGTCGTGTGGTTCTGCATCGGCCTGTGCGTGTACTTCGGCTACAGCCGCCGCCACTCCAAGCTCAACGGCCGCCCCGAGCCCGCCATCGCCGACATCGAGTCCGGCAAGGGCCCCGAGGAGCTCATCGACTAGCAGCGGCCAGCCGTATGCATCACTGACGAAGAGGAAGAAGGAGGATTCCGTTGGCACAGCAGGCGCAAACCCAGCAGCCGCAGCCGGCACCGACCTCGCAGCCGCAGCCGGCGAAACCAGCACAGCCGTTGCAGGCGCGCAACCGTTCGCTGCGCGCCCTGAAGGCATGCTTCCCGTTCACCATCCCGGTGATGGCGGGCTACGTGTTCCTGGGCATCACCTACGGCATCCTCATGGTGAACGCCGGCATGCCCGTGTGGCTGCCGATGCTCACCGCCGCCATCATCTACACGGGCTCCATGGAGTTCCTGCTCGTGCAGATCCTCACCTCCTCCTTCAACCCGCTCTCCGCGTTCGTGACCGCCCTCATGGTGGGCGCCCGGCACCTGTTCTACGGCATCGCGATGCTCGGCCGCTACCGCGACATGGGCCGCAAGAAGCCGTACCTCATCTTCAGCACCACCGACGAGACCTTCGCCGTCAACTACTCCACGCCCATCCCCGCCGACGTGGACCGCGGGTGGTTCTACCTGTGGGTCTCCGTGCTCGACCAGTGCTACTGGGTGACGGGCAGCGCCCTCGGCGCCGTCTTCGGCTCCATCATCTCGTTCAACACCACCGGCCTCGACTTCGTGATGACCACGATGTTCGCCGTCATCTTCCTCAACCAGTGGCTCGCCAGCACCGCGGACGCCAAGAAGCACGGGCTCTATGGCTTCGCGCGCTCCCACGCCGCCGAGATCATCGGCCTGCTCAGCTCCCTCGCCTGCCTGCTCGTGTTCGGGCCGGACAACTTCATCGTGCCGAGCATGGTGGTGATCCTCGTGCTGCTCACCGTGCTGCGCACGCCGATCGAGCGGAGCCTGCCGGTGGTGGAGAAGAAGCCGGCGCACGCCGAGCCCGTGGCACAGGAAGGACGCAACTGACATGGATTCGCTTCACATCGCCATCACCATCGGCGTGGTGGTGCTCGCGACCGTGCTCGACCGCTTCCTGCCGTACATCGCCTTCCCCTCCGGCAAGCCGATCCCCGCCTATGTGCAGTACCTGGGCCGCGTGCTGGGGCCCGCTGTGTTCGGCCTGCTCGTCGTTTACTGCCTGCGCAACGTGAGCCTCACCGCCTGGCCCTACGGCATCCCCGAGGCCATCGCCCTGCTCGTGGTGTGGGCGAGCTACCTGTGGAAGCGCAACATGATGGTCTCGATGGCCGTCGGCACCGTGGTCTACATGGTGCTCGTGCAGACCGTCTTCGCCGCCGTATGACGCGCGGCAACCGCACAGTACCCCATCCCCATAATGCGCGTGCCCGTAATGCGCGTGAAACTGCGACACCGATCATGACCTCCCCCGCCGAAACCTCCCATACCGCTACCGACAGCACGGCCGACAACACCACGTTCCGCCGCGAACTGCGGCGCATCGCGCTGCCCGTCACGCTGCAATACCTGCTGCAATCGTCGTTCAGCGTCATCGACCAGATCATGATCGGCCAGCTGGGCACGGTGAGCGTCGCCGCCATCGGCATCGCGGCGAACTTCATCAGCCTGTTCAACACGCTCGTCTATTCAGTGGCGGGCGCGGCGAACATCATCATGGCGCAGGCGATGGGACGGCGCGACCCGCGCCGCTCCGGCAAGGCGTTCTTCACCAGCCTTGCCATCATGGGCGTGCTGGCGGTGTGCTTCGCCGCCGCGTGCCTCACCGTGCCGCACGGCATCATGGGGCTGTATTCCTCCGATCCCGACACCGTGGGCGCCGCCGCCGCGTACCTGCGCGTCTACGCACTGGGATTCATCCCGCAGATCCTTGAAAACATCGTAGCCGTGTATCTGCGCTGCACCGATGCGGCGAAGGTGCCGCTGTACGCCGGCATTGCAGCAGCTGCCACGAACACGGCGCTCAACCTCGTGCTCATCTTCGGCACGCGCTGGACGCCTGCACTTGGCGTGGTGGGCGCCGCCTGCGCCTCCGTTGCCGCGCAGTGCGTGGCGTGCGCCGTCGCCGTCGTCTACATGGTGCGTTGGCGGCACGCCGGACGCATGCCCAAGGTGGCGCAGCAGATGCACCCGGCGCAGGCGATGCAGACCGCCGACGCCGCAGGCGAAGCCAATGCCACCGAAGCCGCCGAAGCCGCTGCGATAGCCCAAACCCTGGCGAGTGCCGAGGCCGCCGACCCCAAGCTCGAGGACCCGGCGATGTCCGCCCGTTCCCCCATGCTCGACCACCCCGAATGGGAGCTCACGCGCAGCGTGTACCGCACGGCGGCGGAGCTGCGTTCGTTCGGCGCGGTGCTCGCACCAATGGTGGCGGGCGACTTCCTGTGGCAGCTGGGCAACAACGTGTATGCCTCGGTGTACGGCCATGTGGGCGAGGGGCATGAGGGCACGGTGGCGATGGCGGCAATGACGCTCATCAATCCGATGACCACGCTCGTGTTCGGCGCGCTCTCCGGCCTGGCGCAGGCGGCGCTGCTCATGGTGGGCCGCAGGCTCGGCGCCGGCGACGACGACGGCGCGTACCGCACCGCACGGCGGCTGCTGCGCGACGGCCTGGTGGCATCGCTGGCACTGGCGGTCGTCATCGTCGCCTTGCGCACGCCGTATGTGGCGATCTTCCAGGTCGATCCTGCCGTCAAGGCGACGACGAAGGCAATCCTCATCGTGTTCGCGGTCATGTTCCCGCTGCGCGTGGCAAACATGATCCTCAGCAGCGGCGTGCTGCGCAGCGGCGGCAAGACCAGCTACATCATGGCAATCAGCCTCGCGGGCACCTGGTGCGTGGGCGTGCCGCTCGGCCTGCTCTCCGCGTTCGTGTGGCACTTGCCGGTCGTGTGGGTGTACGCGCTCGTGGCGCAGGAGGAGACCGCGAAGTTCCTCATCTCGATTGCGCTCTTCCGCTCCCGCCGCTGGATGAAGCGGCTGTGAGGGCCGCTATGTGTGATGTAACCACACATAGCGAAGCGGGTGCCTCATTATTCTGAGACACCCGCTTTCACCAGGAGCTGACCAGCACAGCCGTTACCCTTAATCCTTCGGTACGTAGCGCAGAACGCCGTAGGCGTCCACCTCAAGCTCTTTGTCCTCGACCCGTTGCTTCAGATCCTCCAAGGTGCGTTCAATCCATTCCGACGTGGTGCCGATTGGGCGATATGCGGTGTACTCCTCGTCTTCCAACACTTGGGAGTCCTTGGCGGACGGATTCTTGCAATCAATCAGGTAGAACGGCCTGTCGCCGTCGAGCATGAAGCTCACATCCCACAGACGAGGCGGACGAGCAAAATCCATATCGTCGAGATCCACATACCTCGCACCCGTCTCCGTGTCATGCGACTCTACCAGTTCAAGCTCCGGCACGCCCCATGTACCAGCCATCGACGACACCCAGTAGGCCGTGAGACGCTCGGTCGCCTGCATCGCAGCACGAAGCGAAGGGAACTGGTAAATGAAGAAGAATCCCACTTCCGCCTGGTTGTTGTAGCAATAGCTCGCTTGCATTGGCGGGCAGACACGCGCCAATCCCTCTCCGTCATGCCACGTCCACACCGCCAGGGCATCTTCGGAAAGCGTCACGTCCCAGCCATGGGCGATGCGCTGCGCTTCCGATTCGTCCAGGCCCGGTTCCAATCGCCGCGGCAGCATGCTCCCAATCGAATCAAGATACGTCGTGTAGGCATCCAATGCCTTGCGCACTTCATCAAAAGCCATCGTTATTCCTCCCCATCGAGCTTCTTGAGCAAATCCTTGACTTCCTGTTCCCCTGAATGGCCCGGCAATCCCCAGTACTGGTCCTCGCGCAGCTGACCGTCCGGATAGACCTTCCAGTAGCCCATTTGCACATACCGGGTCCACGACCGAACCATCTGGGCGAACGGAATGGTATGTGTGGAATCATCCACCACATAGGCATCGCCGTAGAAGGCCAATGTGTCCTGCACCGGCATCGGAGCATCTTCCATCACATCAGGGTTCTGTTTCGTACAATGCAAGGAAATGTGAGGCTCGCCCCACAGTGTTGCGACAGGAAGCAGATAAACATCGATGATGCTCCCTGGGGCAGCCTTCCGCGAATCCTTCAGCACCGGGTTCTTGAGCGCGATGTCAAGTGCATCGCCGAGTGAGGGGAACGACAGGCTCGCCACGATGCCCGCATCGCCGCACCAGCTGTTCGTGCTGCTTTCCGCGGACGCATCGCCGTCATGCCACATCCACAATGCCAGCGCATCCTCCGTCAGGAACAGTCCCCTCTTCTCGGCGGCGTGGAGGGCATCTTCGCGTGTGAGCCCCGGGTGAAGCCGCCGCACCACATCTGCTCCGTGCTCTTGTAATACATCCTCATATTCACGCAATGCCTGCGTTGTTTCTTGGAAGGTCATATGCAATTCCTTTCATGACAGATTGTTTGCCAAGATAACATCGGAAGTCAGCAGACGCCTGTGCTATTCAACGGTATTGATGCCGGCACAATGCTCGAAGAAACTGCCAGAATCAAGAAGTGCTTGTCATCCGTGACGCTGCATTGCTTAAAGAAGGCATTAAGGGAGGAGCCTTGAGACCTATTGGCACTTGCCGATATCAATTTCAAAGATGGCGTAGGCGTGGAGTTCTCTCCCCTTCTTTGGTGCTATAAAACGGGAACTCGTCGCAATCCAAGGATGTCTCATCATCAGCTTTGCACTCCGCCATGTTACGATACCAACCGCGAGCAGCCCCATTCGAGCCACGTGTGAGTATCGCCCAGCGTGGGTGCTGTGCGAGAGCCTCAACATCATGCTGGGAGGCTTCATCCGCTTTCTGATTTCCAGAAAGGAAAATCGGATTGCTCAGGCATTTTTGCAATGTTGATGAAGCTAAGCCTGTCTCCTGCTCATACCCGCCAATCTCTTGTATACAACGATTTGCAAGCGTTCGGCGAACGGAAAGCACAGATGAAATCGCAGCAAACCTTCCGGCGAGTCTTGTAAGGTCCCACACATCTTCCGGAAGGTTCTTGGGAATGCGATCGACCCACGACTTCGAGCGGTCCGTGGGGATGGAAGCAGCACTGGAACCGCCCCGACCAAATCGATGGCCAGCGCCTCGAGCGTAGCGGAAGATCCCATCTGCATCAGCATGTGCACAATCGCAGCAGCCGTCACCGCACCGGCGGCGACCGCGGCGTAGCAAGCCAGCGTCTCGTCCGTCGCCGAACTCTCCATTCTATGAGTGCCGGGAAGGAACGGAAGCTCATCACAGATTTGGCTTGCGGTGATACCTGCGCTCTGTAAACGAGCTGCCAGCACCTGTGCATTCAGCTCACTCCCCGCTCCCAAAATGCTCACGCCGGCGACCGAAGCCGCTACGGCAGGCTGATACTGCGCTTTGAACACGGATGTCGTGGAACCGCCCGTGTAATCGGACGACTGGTAGATGAACTCCGACGAGCCACGGATATCCTGCATCGAAGCCCACCAACCCTGACCGGAATCCATGATGTGGATCACCGTTGACTCATCTGCTCCAGGGCTCCAGCCCCAGTCGGCAACACCCGACACGGTCAGCGAGGAGTAATCCCCGTCTACAAGCGCCTCAGACTCGACAGCTGTCGCGAGATTGCGCAGGCTCGACTGTACCAACGAGTCATACAGCGAAGCGGCCGACGCAGACGACACACCCACGGTCGCAGCAAGACAGCACACAACAACGGACGCAAACACAAGACGCACCTTGCCGCGCAGCCGCATCCTCGCACCACGATTCTTCTCACGGCATTGATTGGAACCATTGGAATTCTTCATCTCTGGCTTCCTTTCAGCGCGATCCCATCATCTCACAGTGTACGCAAGTTCACAGGAGATGCGTGTAGGAAATATGAACGCAAGGTGAATCGCCGGGAAGAATCCTGAACAGACCTTGGTCAAGGTTCGCATGGCGGGCAGAAAGCGGCGGATCCGCGCATCTTGTTCTTGCGTGTTGGCATAATGAAGCGCGTGAATTCGAACGAAACCCTGACTTTTGCACAAACCGACCTTGAATCCGAGGAGGGCACCCGCCTGCCCGCCGCGGTGTTCTGGGACATGGACGGCACGCTCATCGACTCCGAGCCCTACTGGGCCGATGGCGAGCGCTATGTGATCGAGAAGCACGGCGGCCAGTGGAGCGACGATGTGCCGCTTCGCGCCCGTGGCCAGTCCACTCCCCGCCTGCTCGAGATCTTGAAGGAATACATCGACGAACCGGTGGACACCGAGGTGCTGCGCTGCGAGATCATCGGCTATGTGATCGGCCGCGAGAAGGAGACCCCGTGCTGGACGACCGGCTCGCTGGAGCTGCTGCGCAAGCTTGCCGACGCCGGCATCCCCAACGTGATCGTCTCCGCCTCCCCGCGCGCCATGGTGCGCAACCTGGTGGAGCAGGCGCCCGAGGGCGCGTTCGTGGGCTATGTGTGCGGTGAAGACGGCCTTGCCGCCAAGCCGGATCCGGCTCCGTACCTGCGCGCCGCCGAGATCTGCGGCGCCGACCCGCAGGACTGCCTCGTGTTCGAGGACTCCAAGGTGGGGCTGGAATCCGGCGGCGCGAGCGGCGCGACCGTGGTCGCCATCACCGGTTTCACGCCCGAAGGCGTGGTGTTCGACGGCCCGCAGGTCACGAACATCAAGGACTACACCGGCCTGGAGCTCGACGACCTCGCCAACTTCATGGAGCTGGGCAGCGTCGAACGCTGACGAATCCGGAACAGAACTGGCTTCGCACCATGAAAACGGCGCCGGTTTGACCCGTCTCCCTTAACATTTCGGGGTTCAGACTGGTCAGACCGGCACCGGTATCGAACAGCCCATGCACCGCAGAGGAGGCACCATGACCGATTCGCAGGAACGCACCGCACCCGACGCACCTGCCACACCAACTACGCCCGCCGCATCCGCTTCGGGCAGCGTCTACGGGCAGTACGGCGCGTACCTGCCCCAGGTCATGGACATGCTCGTGGACCACATCGAGGCATTCGACCGCGCCACACGCAAACGCACCGGCAAAGGCGCGTACGAGCATTTCAACCATCGCATCAAGTCGGAGGCCAGCATGCGCGAGAAGTGCGCGCGCAAAGGTCTGCCCGTCACGCCGCTTTCCACGCTGCACGAGATCCATGACGCGATCGGCTGCCGCATCGTGTGCAGCTTCGTCGACGACATCTACGCCCTCGCCGACCATATCAAAGCGCAGCCGGAATTCGACGTGCTCGAGGAGAAGGATTACGTGCGCCACCCCAAGCCGAATGGGTACCGCAGCTACCACATGATCATCTCGATCGCCACGCCGTTCGCCGACCCCACGGGCGCCACACCCGGCCACTACCCCGCCGAGATCCAATTGCGCACGATCGCGATGGATTCGTGGGCGGCGCTCGAACACCAGGTCAAGTACAAGAAGGACCTGGGCGCGGCGAACGTGCAGATCGTGACGGCGGAGCTCAAGCGCTGCGCCGACGAGCTGGCCTCCTGCGACCTGCAGATGCAGACGATCCGCAACCTCATCGCCGAAGACAACGGCGACTGAGCGGCAACCCACAGGCACACCAGCCTGCGCATCCCCAGCCGGCGCATCCCCAGGCGCATACGCAGACGCATCGATAGCCGCGCACACAAGCACATCCGCACGCATCCGGCCACGGGCATCTGGACACCGCAAGCAATGCATCGCGCGCGTAGCGTAATGCCAGCCTGTTCCCAGCGCCCGCGCGGTACAGTGGAATCCGGATGGAAACTCCGCTGCCGCGCGACGACACGGCGGTGCGGACAGCAGCGCGAATCATCGTGCAGACGATCACGAGCTCAAGGAGGAACCTGCGATGAGGATTCTGATTGCGGAGGACGAACAGGAACTCGCACGCGCCGAGGCCACGATCCTGAAGATCAACGGCTACGACGTGGACGTGGCGAAAGACGGCGTGGAGGCCGTGGCCCGTGTGAAAGACGCGAGCTACGACGTGATCGTGCTCGACGTGATGATGCCGCGCATGGACGGCATCGAGGCGCTGCGCACCATCCGCGGCATGGGCGTCACCACGCCCATCATCATGCTCACCGCGAAGGCGGAGGTGGACGACCGCATCACCGGCCTCGACGCGGGTGCCGACGACTACCTCACCAAGCCGTTCGCCATGAAGGAACTGCTGGCGCGCATCCGTTCACAGGCGCGCCGCGCCACGAGCTTCACCCCCACCCAGCTGAGCTTCGCCGGCCTCAAGCTCGACGTGGGCGAGCAGCAGATCAGCTCGGAGAACACGATGCGGCTGTCGTCGCGCGAAACGAAACTGCTCGAATACCTCATGCTCAACCCCGGCAAGGAGCTCTCCACCCAGGCGATCTTCGACCATGTGTGGGCGGACGATCCGCAGGCCACCGCGGAACTCGTGTATGTATACGTCTCGTACCTGCGCTCCAAGCTCAAGGCCGTGACCGGTTCGGTGGCGATCGAAGGCGAGCGCGGCGGCAGCTACCGGCTCGTGGAAACCGACGGGGCGGATTCCGCTGGCGATTCAGCCGGCGCTTCCGTTACCAATTCCCTTTCTGATTCTTCTGATTCCGCCTCGCGGAAGGCGACCGCGGCATGAGCGCCTGGACGACGCGGCGCGCCAGGCGCAAGCAGAAGGTCCACGCGCGCATCGAGGACGAGGAGCGGCTGGGCAACACCGAGATCGGCAAGCTGCGGCATCGCTTCATCCGCATCGCGATGGTCGCCATCTCGCTGATCTTGCTGTTCATCCTCCTCGTCATCAACGGCACGATGGCGGCGATCATCAACGTCAACCTCAGCCGTTCCCTCATGCGCATCGCCGGCGAGCAGCCCGATGGCTACTATTCGCAGAGCGACGCGCAGCTCGACCAGTCGTTGGGCGCGCAGCTCATGCCCAACGTGCGCATCACCTCGGTGGATTACTACGTGCTCACGATCGATTCCGACGGCACGGTGCTGAGCACCGACGCGCACACGATGTCGGAGCTGAGCGCCGAGCAGGAAGCCGAGATGGTGCACCGCACCGAGGAGCGCAACCCCACGCTCCAGCCGGGCAGGACCGTGAAGTTCACCTATGATGGCGAGAGCTACGCGGCGCGCGTGGTCGACAAGGACGCCCAGGCACAGGCGAAGGCGAAAGCCGACGAGATCGCGAGCGCGGCGTCATCGAGCGCGGCGTCATCGAGCGCGGCATCGTCCAGCGCATCATCATCCAGCTCACAGTCCGGCTCGGCATCGGCATCGCCCTCGTCGTCGTCGTCATCGTCGACAACGTCCACAATGTCCTCCGCGTCCTCCGCGTCATCCTCGGAATCCGCCTCCGCGTCGCCGTCGGAGAGCGCAACGGCGTCCTCCGGCAGCTCCTCGGCCTCTGTCAGCGCCTCAGCATCCAGCGCCGCCACCTCATCGGGCACCGCCTCCAGCACCTCGTCGTCGCGCGACTCGTCGTCGCCGTCCTCGTCCCCCACGTCCAGCGCCTACAACGCGAACGCCGACACGACTGGCAGCGCCGAGGAATCGGCGAACACGCTCGACATCGTGTACCTCAACTACACGGACGTGCACAACTGGCAGCGGCAGCTGCTCGACATGTCGATCATCGTGGCGCTGCTCTCGCTCGTCGTGTTCTGGATGGTGGTCGTGAGCCTATCGCGGCGCGCCGTGGAGCCCAGCATCAAGACGCTGCGCACCCAGAAGCGCTTCATCACCAACGCCTCGCACGAGCTCAAGACCCCGGTCTCCATCATCAGCGCCGACGCCGAGGTGCTCGAGGCGGTCAATGGCGAGAACGAGTGGACGCGCAGCATCATCAACCAGTCGCAGCGGCTCAACGACCTCATCTCCGCGCTGGTGAGCCTCACGAAAGCAGGCGAGAACGAGAAGTTCCAGCTGGCGGACGTCGACATGACGGCTCTCGCCACGAAGGCGGCGCAGGACTTCACGCCTGTCATCGAGCAGGCCGGCAAACGCCTCGAGACGCATATCGCGCCGGATGTGCACGCGCGCGCCGAGCTGCGTTCGATCACCGAGGTGGTCAACATCCTGCTCGACAACAGCGCCAAGTACTGCGACGACGGCGGCATGATCGACGTGACGCTCGCACCGCGCCAGGGCATCCGCGGCGGCGTGACGCTCACTGTGTCGAACGACTACAAGGACGGTGCCGGCAAAGACTACAGCAAGTTCTTCGAACGTTTCTACCGCGCCGACGAATCCCACAACTCCGGCAAGCAGGGCTTCGGCATCGGGCTGGCGATGGCGCAGGAGCTCGTTACCCGCATGAACGGCACGATGGGCGCCTCGTGGCACGATGGCAGGATCAGCTTCACGGTGAACCTCCACTAGCGGTCCCACTTGCAACTCCCCTGGCAATCCCTCCCCTGGCGACCCGCCTTGGCAATCGGGCCACGCACCGCTCCACGCCGCCACAAAACACGCGCGGGGCGGCGCGGCATGCCACGAAAACGAAACGCAACCGCTTAGAATGGTCATGCGGCCAGCACACTGCCCCGAAGGCACCGGTAGCGCAGCCGGCATCACCAGTCATCCCGTAAGGAGAGCACCGTGAGCGTCATCAGCGTGTTCATCGCAAGTCCAGAAGGCGGCAACGGCCGCAACGTCGTGGCGAACGGAGTGGCGAGCGCCCTCGCCAGCCGTTACAAGACGCAGATCTACCGCCCCGCCGCCGACCCCGGCGAGCAGTTCACCCCCGTGCTGCTGCGCACGGCGGGCTCCAAGATCTCGGCGCACCAGGCGACCGCCGCCACCACCGCGATGGTGCGCGCCGACCAGACGATGGCGCGCGGCGACGTGGCGCGCGGCTATCACACGTTCTGCGACGCCACGCAGCCCGAGGCGTGCGTGCTCGTGGGCCGCGACGCCTCGTCCATCGCCGACCCCGAGGCCGCCGTCATGGACGCGCGCTTCGCGGCCGACACCCAGTCGGTGGCGATCCTCGCCGTGTGCACGCTCCAGCGCGACGCGGCGCAGCTGCGCGCCACCGTGCTCGCCTACCGCAGCCTGTACGCCCGCAACGACGTGCCGCTCGCCGGCGTATTCGTGACCGGCTGCAAGCCCAACAAGGAGGCCTCGAGCCTCGATGCGCTCGCCGACCTCAAGGTGCCGGTGTGGACGCTGCCGCCGATGGACTGCACGGATGACGAGGAGGCCGCGTGCAGCCTGCCCATCTTCCGCGACCACGCACCCACCGCCGAGGTGCTCGAGGCGTGCGAACGCAAGCGCGACCTGCCGGTGACACCGTACTTCTTCCAAAACGACCTGATCGCCCGCGCCCGCCGCCATCACAGCACCATCGTGATCCCCGAGAGCCTGGAGCCGCGCATGCTGCGCGCCGCCAACTACCTGCTCGAACGCGACGTGGTCGACATCCTCTTCGTGGGCGAACGCGAGCAGATCCTCGCCGCGGGCGCGGACATGGGCCTGGGGCACCTGGAGATGGCGAAGTTCCATTCGCTGCACGACGAGCGCCTGCTCGTACCGATGGTGGACGAGCTCGTGCGCCTGCGAGCCAAGAAGGGCATGACGCCCGAGAAGGCGCGCGAGACGCTCAAGGACCCGACGTACTTCGGCACGATGCTCGTGCAGCTCGACCAGGCGGACGGCCTGGTCTCCGGCTCCATCAACTCCACCGCCAACACGGTGCGCCCCGCCCTGCAGGTGATCAAGACGGCGCCGGGCGCCACGATGGTCTCCGGCGCGTTCCTCATGTGCCTGCCCACGCATGTGGCGGTGTTCGCGGACTGCGCCATCACGCCCAACCCCACCGCCGAGCAGCTGGCGGACATCGCCATCCAGTCCGCCGCGACGGCGCGCGCGTTCGGCATCGAGCCGCGCGTGGGGCTGCTCTCCTACTCCACGCTGGGCTCGGGCAAGGGCCCGGACGTGGAGATCGTGGAGCAGGCGACGGCGCTCGTGCACGAGAAGGCGCCCGAGCTCGCCGCCGTGGGGCCCATCCAGTTCGACGCGGCGTGGTCGCCCGAGGTCGCCGCCACAAAGGCGCCGGGCAACGACGTGGCGGGCCATGTGAACGTGTTCGTGTTCCCGGACCTCTCCGCCGGCAACATCGGCTACAAGGCGGTGCAGCGCTCCTCCGGCGCGGTCGCCATCGGCCCGGTGCTCCAGGGCTTGCGCCGCCCGGTCAACGACCTGTCGCGCGGCGCCACCGTGCCCGACATCATCAACACGATCGCCCTCACCGCGGTGTGTGCGCAGCAGTAGGCGCAGGCAGGCCATCGCGATGCCGCACAAGGCCGGGTACGCGTGACGCGCCCGGCCTTTTCGCATGCTTCTCTGCCTTGCCAGTCCATCTGCTTCTTTCCCCTGCTTCTCTGCCCTGCTTGTCTGCTCT
>JAQXZM010000095.1 GCA_029227215.1 Bifidobacteriaceae bacterium
CATTGCGTTCGGCGTTCGTGCGCGTCAGGTCGAGCGCGCGTTCGTTCACGTCCACCGCCCACACGTCGGCATGCGGGGATTCGAGCGCAAGCGCCACGCTGATGGGACCCCATCCGCAGCCTAGGTCGAGGAAGGTGCCATGCGCCGGCGGCTGCGGGGCGTGCTTGAGCAGCACGCGCGTGCCCAGGTCGAGGCGGTCGGCGGAGAACACACCGTTCGACGCTTCCATCGCCACGTCACGGCCGCGCAGCGTCACGGTGAGCGTGCGGCGCACGTCCTCGGTGGTGGGGGCGTCGGCGAAGTACTGCGTGGCGCGTCCGTTCGCCGGTTGGCGGTCCTGCGGCGCGTCTTGTGGCGCGTCTTGCTGCATGCCATTGTCGCTGAGGGCGTTCACCGACACAGTGTGTGCGCTGTGGGCGTAACGGGGATTGCCGGAAGCCTTCACGGCAGTGTTCTTCTGCTCAGCGTTCTCCGGCTCAGTGGCTTCGTGTGCGTGCAGGCGGCGCCGCGTGTCCTGCTGGTCATCCTCGTGCCGCGCTTGTGCGGTTTCGCGCGACATCTCGCGGCGATGCTGGTTGCGCTCCGCCCTGTGGGCTGCGCGGCGGTCAAAAGGATTGGGCTTGCGGCTGCGCTGGTGGGTCATGGCACTCCTTGTTCTGTCTTACGACTTGATGATAATGAGGGAACTAAACACCGCCGCACCCGGATGCCGTCGCCATCGCGGCGATCGCAGCGTTCCGGACGGCACGATGAGAAGGGCATTCCTACGACGCAGCAGCACCACAGCCACGACGCAATCGAGATCGACGACGAGTCCGTCACCAGTACTGCGTCCTCCCGGGGCGTTGAATCCTCCCAAGGCGCTGAGCGCCATCAAGAGACTGAACGCCATCGCGGCACCGGGCACCATCACGACACCGAGCTTCCTGTGGCGCAACGCAGTGCCGCGTTGGATGCGTCGCGTTCCGATGTGCTCGATTTGCCTGCCGCCGCCCACGCCCGTGCTGCCGGCTCCGAGGAATGGGAGGAGCGCGAAAGCCGCAACCAGCTCAAGCATGTCGCGGGCCTGGGCGAGCTGCAGGACGTCACCGAGGTCGAGTACCGCAAGGTGCGCCTGGAGCGCGTCGTGCTCGTGGGCGTGTGGTCGAGCCTGGAGACGACGCAAAGCGCCGCCGAGGAATCCCTGAGGGAGCTCGCTGCGCTCGCCGACACCGCGGGCGCCCAGGTCGTCGACGGCGTGCTCCAGCACCGCCTGAAGCCCGATGCCGCCACTTACCTGGGCTCGGGCAAGGCGAAGGAGCTTGCCGCCATCGTCGCCGAGCATGACGCCGACACGATTATCGTCGACGCGGACCTGCCGCCGTCCCAGCGTCGCGCCCTGGAGGACGTCACGCGCGTCAAGGTGGTGGACCGCACCGCCGTGATCCTCGACATCTTCGCCCAGCACGCCACGAGCCGCGAGGGCAAGGCGCAGGTGGAGCTTGCGCAGCTCGAATACATGCTGCCCCGACTGCGCGGCTGGGGTGGCTCGCTGTCCCGCCAGGCGGGCGGCCAGGCGGCAGGCCAGGACGGCGGCATCGGTTCTCGCGGCCCTGGCGAGACGAAGATCGAGATGGACCGCCGTGTGATCCGCAAGCGCATGGCACATCTGCGCCGCCAGATTGCCCAGATGGCGCCTTCGCGCGATGTCAAGCGCGGCTCGCGCCGGCGCCTGGGTTTGCCCACCGTCGCCGTGGTCGGCTATACGAACGCCGGCAAGTCCTCGCTCATCAACCGTCTCACCGGTTCGCGCGAGATGGTGCACAACGCGCTGTTCGCCACGCTCGACACCGCCGTGCGCCGCACCAAGGCCGCCGACGGGCGCATCTACATGTATGTGGACACGGTGGGCTTCGTGCGCCGCCTGCCCACGCAGCTCGTCGAGGCGTTCAAGTCCACGCTCGAGGAGGTCGCCGACGCCGAGCTCATCGTGCACGTCGTCGATGGCTCGCACCCCGACCCGTTCGGGCAGATCGAGGCGGTCAACGATGTGCTCTCCGGCATCGACGGTGTCGCCGGCATCCCCACGATCATGGTGTTCAACAAAGCGGACCGCATGGACCCACGCATGAGGGACCGCATCAAGGGCCTCATGCCCGACGCTCACATCGTCTCCGCAGCCACGGGGGAGGGCATCGCCGACCTGGTGGCGGACGTCGAGACGCGCCTGCCCAAGCCCGGCGTGCACGTCGACGCCGTCGTGCCCTACACGGCGGGCGCCCTCATGTCGCGCGTGCGCGAATTCGGGCACGTCGAGAAGGCCGACTACGAGGCGGACGGCGTGCATGTGTCGGCGGACGTGGACTCGCGCCTCGCCGCGGCGATCATGGAAGCCGAGGCACAGGGACAGGCGGAGCAAGGGCAGGCGCAGGCATCGCCCCAGAAGACGGCACAGCAATCCGAGCCGGCGCAGGAGCCGGCGCAGGGAATGGCACAGCAATCCGTGCCGGACTCACTGCAGCGGCAGGCATAAGGGGCCGCGCCGATACCGCGGATCACTATGTGAATCGCCGATGTACGCGAACCGTGAAACCGTTGCGGCATGGCGTGTGTATCGTCACACCGTCGCAATATATTGAAGATGTATTGAACAAGATTCAAGAAGGCTTTCCCGCGCCTATTCAAACGACCGAGGCGCGGAAAGCGTTGGAGGAAGAGTAGCTTATGGCCAATTCACCCATTCGCCCCACGAAGCTTGCGATTATTGGTGCCGGCGCCGTTGGTTCTACCACCGCTTTCGCTGCAGCGCAGCGTGGCATCGCCCGTCAGATCGTGCTGGAGGACATCAACCTCAAGCGCGTCGAGGCCGAAGTGCTCGACATGCAGCACGGCTCCAGCTTCTATCCGACCGTCTCCATCGACGGCTCTGACGACGTGGAAATCTGCCGTGACGCCGACGTCGTGATCATCACCGCCGGCGCTCGCCAGAAGCCGGGCCAGTCCCGCCTCGACCTTGCCGGCGCCACGATCAACATCATGAAGTCGATCATCCCCAGCGTGCTCGCCGTCGCCCCGAACGCCATCTACGTGCTCGTCACCAACCCGGTCGACATCGTCACCCACGTGTCGATGAAGCTCTCCGGCCTGCCGGCGAACCAGATGTTCGGCTCCGGCACCAACCTCGATTCCGCCCGCCTGCGCTTCCTCATCGCGCAGCAGACCGGTGTCAACGTCAAGAACGTGCACGCCTACATCGCCGGCGAGCATGGCGACTCCGAAGTGCCGCTGTGGTCCTCCGCCACCATCGGCGGCGTGCCGATGCTCGACTGGAAGCCGCTCGAGGGCCATGAGCCCCTGACCGCCCAGGTGCGCGAAGAGATCCACCAGGAGGTCAAGAACGCCGCCTACCGCATCATCGACGGCAAGGGCGCCACGAACTACGCCATCGCCATGTCCGCGGTGGACATCGTCGAGTCCATCCTGCAGGATTCCAACCGCATCCTGCCGGTTTCCTCGCTGCTCGATGACTTCCACGGCATCTCCGACGTGTGCATGTCAGTGCCGAGCGTGCTCAATCGCAAGGGCGTCAACACCCGTCTCAACACGCCGCTGTCGGACGACGAGCTCGCCGCCCTCAAGCGCTCCGCCGAGACGCTGCGCGAGACCGCCCACAAGTTCGGCTTCTGATAAGCGTCTGATTGCGCGGTCTTCTTGGATCCGCGGGACCTTCGGGTTCCGCGGATTTTTGTATGCGGGCCGGGATGGTGGCTGGCCTGTCGGTAATGATTCCTGCTCCCGATTGCTTGCAATTTCTCAATATGGTGAGAAAATCGGATGAGCGCTTCGCAACAGTGGGTTGCGGGGCCGAAAACAGGCGTGAACGGAGACATCATGGCAGCACCCAAGGGACGCACGAACACAGCGGCAGGCGACCATGCGGACGACCGCACGGACAACCGCACGGACAACCGTGCTGTCGAGCACGCCGACGGCCGCGTGGATGACGGTGCGAACGGACGCACGGACGATCACACCGATGGCCACGCAGCTGACCGTGTAGCCGCGCTCGCCAAGGCGGCCGATCATGTGCGCAGGCTCAAGCTCACGCTCACCTTCACTGGCATCATCTTCGTCGCCGAGGTCGTGGGAGCCGCCTTCACCCAGTCCTTGGCGCTCTTCGTCGATGCCGGTCACATGCTCACCGACGTGTCGGTGCTCGTCGCGTCGCTCACCGCCGCCATTCTCATGCAGCGCAAGCCGGACTCGCGCCACACCTGGGGGTGGCGTCGCCTCGAGGTCATCACCGCCGCGGGCGGCGCGCTCGTGCTGCTCTTCGTGGGGCTCTACTCGTTGGTGCAGGCGGTGCTGCGCCTCACCGGTAGCGTCGCCGACACCGTGAACGACCCGTGGGCGTTGCTTGTTTTCGGCATCATCGGCCTGCTCGCCAACGTCGCGTCCATCGTGACGCTCGCCGGCAGCCATGCCGACACGATGAACCTGCGCGCGGCGTTCCTCGAGGTGTGCAATGATGCGTTCGGATCGGTGGCGGTCATCGTCTCGTCCATCGTGCTGCTGCGCACCGGGTGGGATGGCTTCGACGCCATCGCGGGCGGCATCATCGCCCTGCTCATCGTGCCCCGCGCGTTCAAGCTGCTGCGCGACAGCGTGCGCGTGCTGCTCGAAGAGGCGCCAGCGGGAGTGGATGCGGCGAGCGTGCAGGAGCACCTGTCGAAGGTCGAGGGCGTGCAGGCGATCCACGACGTGCATGTGAGTGCCGTCTCCACCGACCTGGTGCGCCTCACCGCCCACGTGGTGGTGGATGCGCGCATGACGGTGGGGCAGTCCGCCGGCCTCATCCGGCGCCTCACGACGTGCGCCGCCGAGCATTTCCCGGTCTCCATCGAGCATTGCACGTTCCAGCTGGAGCCCGCCGCCTACGAAGACGAATGCGAATCCCACCTCGACGTCTAGCGTTTTGAACTGCGCCCAACTTGGGGTTTGGGCCCAGCATTCGCACTGATTTTCGCCACAATGCTGGCCACAATGCCAAGCCGGGCGAGGAGGATCGCGCTGAACTTGGGGGTGTCGGCCAGCATTCCGGCTGATTCTTGCTGAGATAATGGCCATGATGCCAAGCTGGGCGTGAGGTCTCTCTCCCGGCTTGGGGTAGCGGCCAGTCTGTTATGGGACAGTGTGGGGCCGTTGCTGCTGGAATTGTGATAGGTGCAAGCAGCGAGGAAAAGAAGAAGCCGGCACGGGGAATGTTCCGTGTCGGCTTCGTCGTGTTTCGGTTGACGATCGATGCCCGCAGATTGGTGTGCGAGCAGGTTGATCACGCGGTACGCTTAGAGCTTGCGCAGCACCGTCACGACCTTGCCCATGATCGTGGCGTGGGTGCCGTCGATGGGGGAGTAGACGGGGTTGTGGGGCAGCAGCCACAGGTGGCCGTCGTCGTCCTGATGGAAGGTCTTCACCGTCGCCTCGCCGTCGAGCAGTGCCGCCACGATGTCGCCGTTCTTCGCGTCCTGCTGTTCGCGCACCACCACATAGTCGCCATCGCAGATGGCGGCATCGATCATCGAATCGCCATGCACTTCCAGCATGAAGAGGTTGCCAGTGCCGGTGAGCTGCTCAGGCAGACGCATCACGTCGTCCACATGTTGTTCGGCGGTGATGGGCGCGCCAGCAGCAATGCGGCCGACGAGAGGCACATCCACGGAATTGGCGAACGCTGCGGATTGGTCTTTCGAAGGGAACGGGAGAATCTGCGCGGTATGCGAGGAGCCGAATGACGAAGCGCTGCGCGAGGCGGCGCCAGCGTGGCCTGCCAGGCTCCGATATGTGTCCAATGACACATGCGAAGCAGACGTGGCGGGCGATGACATGTCGGAGGTCGCGGGGGAGTGTAAGCCCGTGTCGTCCGGCGAGGTGACCACGTCGGGGCCGTCCGGCCGGTACAGCACTTCCATTGCGCGGCCCTTGTTACGGCTCGTCTTGAGATAGCCCTTGTCTTCGAGGATTTCCAGTTGGTGCTTGACGGAGGACGTGGATTTGAGCCCCACCCGTGAGCCGATCTCGCGGAAGGACGGTGCGAAACCGTGCGCTTCGATGTAATCAAGTATGGATGTGAGGATCTGTTTTTGGCGTTCCGTAAGGTCGGAGCCCGCTGGGTCGGAACCGGTCGAGTCAGAACCAGACGGATTCGTGCCAGGCATGCCCATGCCAGGCGCGGAAGCCGTGGGGCGGTCGGTGCCTGTGGGGAAATCGATGCTGCTCATTGCTGACCTCTGGTTTCGTTCCTTCGTTGTGCTGGACTTGGGTTTGGCAAGTTCGTGGGGCGATTGCGATGTGCTTCGCACGACGCAATTCTCGGTGATTCTCACTATACGGGTTGTTTCCGAAAAAAGCAAACAAATGTTCGAATGCTCTGGCGTGTCTTCGAACAGATGTGCGATGATAGGCGCAGCGGTTCAACTAGAACAGGTGTTCGAATAACAGCTTTGGTGTCCGACAGGAATCGTGCTAGGCGAGCCGCAGCAACGTCAACTACACAGGAACGTCAACTACACAACAACGTCAACTACACAGGAACGTCAACAACGTCGATTGGAGTCGAGATGACGAAGACATTCATCACCCAGGCGTCCGCTCAAGTGCGGCTCTCTCGAGCATCGGCAGCCCACATGCGCACACCCGTTGCGGCACCCGGGGAGTCTGACAGGGAGTCTCAGGCATCGGCACAGTTGCAGGCTCCTACTCGCATGGTGCTCACGCGACGCGGCAAGCTCGTGCTCGCGGCAGCGGTTGCGCTTCTCGTCGTTCTCGCAGTGGCCATCATCGCTCCGTTGCGGGCGGCATCCTCCACAGAAGCGCCCCAACAGGTGGAGGTCCGCCAGGTTCAGCCGGGCGATACCCTGTGGGGTTTCGCCGAGCAGATCACTCCCGCGGGCAAGGATGTGCAACAGACGGTGAGCGAACTCGAGGAACTCAACGACATGGACACGGCAACGCTTTACGTCGGCCAGCGCATCGTTCTGCCCGTCTCGTAAGCCATGCCCTTACACAGCCGCTGGGCGAATGGCACGTGTGCGAATGGTATTGGATGGGTGTATGGCATTGGATAGGTGAATGGCGTTGAATGGGTGAATGACATGGCACGCCAGTGTGTGCATCCATGACATGTTGCTGACGTACAGTGGAGAATATGCAATGCCCTTACTGCAAGAACAAGACGACGAAGGTCGTGGAGACCCGTGCCTCTGAGGACGGCTTCTCGATTCGGCGCCGACGCTTGTGTGAGAACTGCAAGCGTCGCTTCACCACCGAGGAGACTGTGCCGCTCACCGTGCTCAAGCGGGGCGGGCGCGTGGAGCCCTTCGACCGGCACAAGGTCATCAGCGGCGTTCAGAAAGCCTGCCAGGGCAGGCCTATTACCACGGAGCAATTGCAACAGCTGGGCTACAAGGTGGAGATGAACCTCAGGTCCTCGGGCAAGGCGGAGATTCCCTCCGATGAGATCGGCAAGGCGATCCTCGAGCCTCTGCGCGATCTGGATTTCGTGGCGTACCTGCGCTTCGCCTCTGTCTATCAGGAATTCGAAAGCCTTGACGACTTCAAGAAGGTCATCACCGACCTCGAGAATTACCAGCGCACCCGCCAAGGGGAGCAGCAGAAGCCCCAGGCACAATAGCAACAACAAGAGCCTTCAAAGCTCGAATCCTGTACACAATGCCACGTTGGGGAAGGCGATTCCTGTCGAGCTTGGGATTTCGGCCGACAATAGCCGTCATCAGTGTCTGAATCCTGTTCACTATGCCAAGTTGGGCGGGATTATTCCTGCCGGGCTTGGGGTTTGGCCATTATTGTGCCATCCTCAGTGCCTGAATCCTGTACGCAATGCCAAGTTGGCGAGATGGATTGCCGGATGAGGCGATGAGAAGAAAAGTGGGGTGGTCCAAGGAATTCCTTGGACCACCCCAGTGAAATTCAGCTGCTGAGATCAAGCTGCTGAAATCAACCTGCGAGACTCAACAACTTGATCTGCCACCAGGTTGATCTGCCACCTGATCGCAGGCGATCAGTCGAGGATGCGCACGCGGATGGTGCCCTTGATGTTCTTGATCTCCTCGATGGCCTTCGCGCTCGGATGCGTCGCCACGTCCGTCACCACATAGCCGAGCTCGCCTTCGGTGGCCAGGTACTGGGCGGAGATGTTGATGTTCTCGGCACTCAGGATGTTGTTGAGCTGCGCGAGCACGCCCGGCAGGTTCTCATGCAGGTGCGTGATGCGCGCCACGCCCTTGTTTTCCTTGATGGTGATGGTGGGCATGTTCACCGACAGCGACGTCTCGCCATGCATCCAGTATTCGAAGAGCTTATGGGAGACGAAGCGGCCGATCGACTCCTGCGCCTCGAGCGTGGAGCCGCCGATGTGCGGGGTGAGCACCACGTTGTCGATCTCGGCGAGCGGGGTGTGGAACGGATCGCCCACCTTCTTGGGCTCGGTGGGGTAGACGTCGATGGCGGCGCCGCCCAGGTGGCCGGACTTCAGGTGGTTGTACAGCGCGTCGCAATCGACCACGAAACCGCGCGACAGGTTGATGAACAGCGCGCCCGGCTTCATGAGCGAGAGCTTGGCGTCGTCGATGAAGTTCGTGTTGGACTTGCGGCCGTCCACATGCACGGTCACCACGTCGGCCTCGCGCAGCAGGTCCTCGACTTCGAACACGCGGCGGGCGTTGCCCATCGCGAGCTTCTCTTCGATGTCGTAGTAGATGACGGTCATGCCCATCGCCTCGGCGAGCACCGAGACCTGGGTGCCGATGTTGCCATAGCCGATGATGCCCAGCGTCTTGCCACGCACTTCATGCGACTGCTTGGCGGTCTTCGACCACACGCCTTCGCGGATCGCCTTCGTGTGTGCCGGCACGCGGCGTTCGAGGGCGATGATGTCGGAGATGACCAGTTCGACGACCGAACGGGTGTTGGAATACGGTGCGTTGAACACCGCGATGCCGTGGTTCGCCGCGTAATCGAGGTCGACCTGGTTCGTGCCGATCGAGAAGCAGCCGACGGCGGTGAGGTTCGGACGGGCTTCCAGCACGCGTCGCGTGACGTTCGTCTTGGATCGGACGCCGAGCAGATCGACGTCATCAAGGGCCTCGATGAGCTCGTCCTCATCCATGGCGCCATTGGAAGTGATCACGTCGAAACCGCGGTCGCGCAGGTACTGCGCGGCCAGAGGGTGGATGTTTTCGAGTAATAGAGCTTTAGGCATAACAACACAATACCGCCACGGGGAGAATATTTCGAGCATATTTCACGCTCATTCTCCCCGTAGCGGATACCGCAACAGGTGCTTGTGCGGCGGATACCGCAGCGAGTGGCGAGTAAGGCCCGCGCTACTCGCCGAGCGGCATGTCCGCCGCATCCTGCGCGGTGCGCACGACGACAAGGCGCTGCGTGGGGCGCGTCATCGCCACATAGAGGTCGGCGGCGCCCACGAGGCGCGACGCCGCGTTGAGCGCGATGAGGCCGGGCTGCACCAAGATCACCGCGTCGAACTCCAGACCCTTGACCTCCTGCGGCTCGCTCACCATGAGCTGGCTGTCCCAGATGCTCTGCGACGTCAGGCGCGACCATTCGTTCGCGTTCGTGGACTTGAGGCGCAGCGACACAGCCTTGCGCACCTCGTCCACCATCTCATGGTCGGCGATGACCGCCACGCGGCCCGTGCCGTCGGTTGCGATGAACTCGCGGGCGCATTCGAGCGCCTGGATCGCCGCCTCGTCAGCCAGCTGGGATTCGCCCGCCGCCGTCACCAGATGCACGGCGTCCGGCACATGGCGCACCGCCGACACCGTGGAGACGTACAGCCCCTCGTCGTGCGCGAAGCGCGTCGCCAGCTGCGAGACCTCCTGCGGGTTGCGGTAGTCGATTGTCAGCTCGTTGAACGACCATCCCTTGGGGCCGAACAGCGGGTCCATCGTGCGTTCCCACGAGCGCGTGCCGTTGATGGCGCTCGTCTGCGCCACGTCGCCCACGATCGTGAACGAACGCGACGGACAGCGACGGATGAGCATGCGCCAGTCCATCGGCGTGAGCTCCTGCGCCTCGTCCACGACGATGTGCCCGAACGTCCACTCGCGGTCGTTCGCCGCCTGCTCGGCGGTGGAACCTTCGTCCAGGCCGTTCATGTTGTCGACGAGCGTCTTGGCGTCCACGATGCCGTTGCCGATGCCGTTCTGAGCGAGCGTCTCGCGGGCGATCTCCTCGTCATGCTCGCGCTCGCGGTCGGCGCGCGCCTGGCGCGCCTCCTGGTGCGGGTCGGGGCCGAGCAGTTCCATCGCCTCGTCGAGCAGCGGCACGTCGGAACGGGTGAGCGGCGCGTCCGCCGGGCGGCGCAGCGCATCCACCTGCTCGGGCGTGAGCCAAGGCGCGTAGGCGTGCAGCTTCGCCGGCTTGGAGAGCATGTCGGCGAGCAGCCACTGGGCGGTCATCGGCAGCCACGCGAGGTTCACGGTGCGGCGGAAGTCATCGTTCAGGCGCAGCGTCGAACGCACCGAATCGAGCTCCGACGCCTCCGGCTCGTAGTCGAGGCGCTCGCGGTAGCGGGCCACCATCGCGCTCGTCACTGACTTGACGAAGGTGTCGCGCGCCTGGTTGTGCGGCTTGCGCGTGCGTCGCGCGTCGGTGATCGCCTGCTGGATGTCGGCGGCGCGCATGGGGATGGTGAATGCATTGATATGGATGACCGGCAGGGTGGAGGGCACGCGCTCGCGGCTCCTCACCGCGTTCGCGATCGCCTTCGCCATGCGCGCGTCGCCCTTGAGCGCGGCGACGCGCGGGGAGTCCTCGGCGTTCGCACTGATGCCGGGCAGCAGCGTCGCCATCGTGCGCGACAGCACGCCGGTCTCGCCCAAGGAGGGCAGCACCTGGTCGATGTAATGGAGGAACGCGTTGCTCGGGCCCACGATGAGCACGCCCGAATGCGACAGCCGCTCGCGGTGCGTGTACAGCAGGTAGGCGGCGCGGTGGAGCGCCACGGCGGTCTTGCCGGTGCCCGGGCCGCCCTGCACCACGAGCGCCTGGCGCATGTCGGCGCGGATGATGCGGTCCTGCTCCGCCTGGATCGTGGCGACGATGTCGGTCATCTTGCCCGAACGGCGGCTCGACAACGATGCCATGAGCGCGCCCTCGCCGGTCAGGGTGCCCTCGGCGGTCGCCTTCGTGACCTGCTGGGAGCCCAGGTCGAGCGCCTCGTCCTCCACGCCCACGACCTTGCGCAGCCTCAGCGTGATGTGGCGGCGCATAGCGATGGAACCATGCTCCTTCGGCGTCGCTTCATAGAACGGCCGCGCCGCTTCGGCACGCCAGTCCGTCACGATCGGCTCGTGCTGGTCGTCCGACAGGCCGATGCGGCCGATGTACAGGCGGTTGTCGTGCACGTCGTCGAGGCGGCCGAACACGAGGCGGTCCTCCACCGCGCGCAGCTGGGTGAGACGGTCCTCGTACATCGTGGCGAAGGAATCACGCTCCGTGCGCAGGGTGGGCGAGCCATGCGAACCGGCGGCGCGGACGGCGTCGAGACGCTGCTTGGTCATCGCGCGGATCTCGTCCAACCGGCCGTAAGCGCGGTCCACCTGCTGCTGCTCCTCGTGGATCTGGGAAGCGTAATCCGTCATAAAGGTCCTTTTCCTAGCCTCGTCGGCGCACGGGCGAAGCCGCCGGTGCGCAAAAATGCCTACCCATCTTACACGACCGCGTGCTACAACGCCGCGCCGCCGCGCGTCGGGCGCCGCTTGCCGCGCGCTGTGCCGGAAGCCGGGGTTGAATTGCGTTCGATTTGCGCATGGCTTGTGCTCGACTCGCTCTCGTGGCGCGGGCCTGATTCGTGCGCCGCGAGGCACATGTGCGAAAGTTGTGGGGAGATTTTCCATAAAAGTGGGGGGTCGTGGGGGAAAGTGGGGTAGAGTGGGGAATCGATTGTGATCACAGGCACCGAGCGGACAGGGAGGTGGACCATGGACGACGACAGCCAAGCGTTGCAAGCCGCCGGTGGCCGCGCCGTACCTGGCGCCGTGCCCCCAACCCCCGCCGTGACTCAAAACGTGGCCCAAAACCCTGCTGCATTCCAGACCCCTGGCAATGCCGATGGCGCTGCGCCCCTCGACGCGGCCGCGGCTTCCCCGTCCACCCTCATGCCGGCATTGCTGCTGGGCACCTACACCCCCAAGATCGACGCGAAGGGACGCGTCGCCCTTCCTGCGAAATTTCGCGCCCAGCTTGGCGCCGGGTGCGTGCTCGCCCGCGGGCAGGAACGCTGCGTCTACCTGCTGCCCATCCCCGAATTCCGCCGCATCGCCGGGCAGGTGCAGCGCACGTCGCTGTCCGACAAGCGCGCCCGCAATTATCTGCGCGTGTTCCTCTCCGGCGCCGTCGACGAAGTGCCCGACAAGCAAGGGCGCGTCACGGTGCCCCCGATGCTGCGCGAATACGCCGGCCTGGGCGGCGAGATCGTGGTGATCGGCGTGGGCACCCGCGCCGAAGTGTGGGACAAGTCCACATGGGAGACCTACCTGGCGCAGCAGGAGGACGACTACTCCGACATGGCCGACGACATTCTTCCAGCAGGAGGCCTGTGATGGACGACCGCACCCCTCGATTCCTTGCCGACCAGACACGGGATGATTACGCAGACCAGACTTCCGCAGACATGGCATCAGATGAAGACACGAAACCAGCTCCTGCCACCGCTGAGCCCGGTGCCCTGACCAATGCCGACCTTGCCGCCATCCACACCCCGGTGCTGCTCGAGGATTGCGTGGACCTGGTCACCTCGCGCCTTGTGGAACGGCATGCCGCCTCCACGCCGCCCATCATCGTCGACTGCACGCTGGGCCTTGCCGGCCATTCCCTCGCGTTCCTTGCCGCATGCCCCACGGCGCGGCTCATCGGCATCGACCGCGACCCGCAGGCGCTCGCGCTCGCCACGCGCCGCATCGCTGACGCGGGCTTCGCCGATCGCTTCACCCCGGTGCACGCCGCGTTCGACGAATTCTCCGACGTGCTCGCCCGGCTGGGCATCGACCGGGTGGATGGCGTGTTCATGGACCTGGGCCTGTCCAGCCTGCAGATCGACGAGGCCGACCGCGGCTTCTCGTATTCCCACGACGCACCGCTCGACATGCGCATGGACACGACGCAGACGCTCACCGCCGCCGACGTGCTCAACACTTACAGCACCGAGAGGCTGCGCATGATCTTCAAGGAATACGGCGAGGAGCGCTTCGCCGGCCTCATCGCCAAGCGCATCGGGGAGGAGCGCCGCGAGACGCCCCTCACCACGTCCCAGCAGCTGAACGACCTCGTGGACCGCACGGTGCCCCGCGCCCACCGTGCGCCCGGCAACCCCGCCAAGAGAGTGTTCCAGGCGTTGCGCATCGAAGTCAATGGCGAGCTTGACAAGCTTGCCGGCACACTGCCCCAAGCCGCGCTTCATCTCGGGGTGGGCGGCAGGCTCGTCGTCGAGTCCTATCACTCACTCGAAGACCGCACCGTCAAACGCTTCATGGCGCTGGGCCTGCACGTCGATGCCCCGGCGGACCTGCCGGTGGTGCCGCCCGACGCCCAGCCGTTCTTCCGCGACCTCACCCACGGGGCCATCAAGGCGGACGATGCCGAGAAGCAACGCAACCCGCGGTCATCGTCGGTGAGGCTGCGAGCCGTGGAGCTCACCAAGCCGATACCCCCGGCGCGGCGCCAGGAGCTCGCCGGGCTCATCGACGCCGGATACGCCGGCTTCGCAGGCGGCGCGCCGGGCGCTGGCAGCCAGGGCAAGCGCGGCGGCGCCAAACATGAGGGCAAGCATGGCCGCGGCGACCGTGCTTCCCGTTCCTCGGGCCGATCCTCAGGCACCTTCGGCAGGAACCGCTCCGGCAGAAGCCAATCCGAACACTCTGGACATTCCGATAAGGAAAGGACATCACGACGATGACATCGGCAGCGCAACCACGCCCCGCACGCTCGCGCTCTTCCGCACGGCAGGAGGAGGCCTGGCAGACCCGGGGACCCGAGGCAGACCAGGCATACGGCCAGGCCGCTGGTAACGCTGCGCGCACGCCGCGCACGCGCACCGCGTCGTCCCGTGCCGCATTGTCCCGTGCCGCATCGCCGTATGCCGCGCCTTCCCGCATCCGTTCGGAGCATGGCGCCGTGCGCGCCGCGATGCCGATGCGCGGATCCGCCAGCCCCAAGCCGCGCCCGGAACGCCGACCGGACACTCATGCCGACACCCGACGCGGCGCCAAACAGACGAGCCGCCCGGCGCTGCGCGTCATCGAAGGCGAAGCGGACGCTTCCAAGCATCGCATCCATTCCCCGATCGCATGGACGCACACCCTGAGCAAATCGATGCTTCTCGTCGGAGGGGCGATCGTCTTCTTGGTGCTCTCGATGGCCCTGTCGCTGTTCCTGCGCACGCTCATGATTGAGGACTCGTTCACCCTGAGCCAGACGCAGCAGTCCATCTCCCAGCTCCAACAGGACGTGGAAGCCGACGAGCTCCAGCTCGAACAGCTCAACGCGGACCTTCCCAACAAGGCAACCCAACTGGGCATGGTGCCCGGCTCCGGCTCCGTCACGCTCGACATGGGGCAGGGGAGCGCGGATTCCCAAGCCTCCCATGACGCCACCGATTCGAGCGGGCTCGCTGGCTCTTCAAGCGCTTCAGCGGATTCCTCCAGTGCGGATTCCTCAAGCTCCGCCTCCGCTGCTTCCGATTCCGCGTCCGTCTCCGCCACTGCCGAGGGGCAGGCGCAATGATCCGAATTCCACCATGGGGGCGGCACTCAGGGGATGACGGGAACAACGGCGATGCCGCACGCACACCCACCCCACGGAGCTCATCCAATCTTCATGCCGCGCGCAAGAGGCTGCCACGCAAGCGTGGCCATACCGCCTTGCGCTCGCCGTGGGGCACGGGTAAGCGTTTGATTCTCATGCTCGTGATCATCGCGGTGTGCTTCGTTTTCTGCATCGGGCAGCTTGCCCATCTCCAGCTGGGCGGCGCGTCGGTGGCGCAGAAAGCGACCGCATCGCGCACCATCACCGTCGTCACCCATGGCACGCGCGGCGAAATCGTCGACACGAACGGCCAGGTGCTCGCCCAATCCGTGGAACGCTACACGATGTACGCCGACCAGAACGGCGCCGCCGCGTTCAAGCCGGTCACGTGCACCGGCACGAATGCATCGATCTGCCAGAACATGGATTCCACGAGCAACCCGGACGCCACCGGCGTCGAAGCGGTCGCGGAGCTGCTCGCCCCCGTGCTGGGCATGAGCGAGATGGAGCTGGGCGGCAAGCTCGCCGGCACCAGTTCGTATGTGGTGCTCCAGAAGGATGTGACGCCCCAGCTCAAGGAGCAGGTCGAGGCGTTGCACCTGTCGACCGTCATCGGTTTCGAATCCACCTCGCAGCGCCAGTACCCCGACGGCACGCTGCTGGGAGACATCCTCGGCGGCGTCAATGACGAAGGCACGGGCGTCGCCGGCCTCGAGCTCATGATGAACGATGCGCTCCAGGGCCAGGATGGTTCCACCACCTACCAGCAGGCCCTCACCGGGGAGCAGATCCCCGGCACGCAGACGGACACCTCGCAGGCGCTCAATGGCGGCACCGTCAAGCTCACCATCGACTCCGACGTGCAATGGTATGTGGAGAAGGCGCTCAAGGAAGGCGTCTCGAGCCAGAAGGCGAAGTGGGGCATCGCCGTCGTGCAGGAGGTCTCCAGCGGCAAGATCCTCGCCATCGCCGACAGCCAGGACGTCACCGCCGGCAGCGACGAAGCCAAGACCACGGCATCCCTGGCGATGACACAGACCTTCGAACCAGGCTCCACCGGCAAGGTCATCACCACGGCGGCGCTTCTGCAGCAGGGCTTGCACAAGGCGACCGACCAGTTCACCGTGCCCAACACAATCACGGTGGATGGCGAGACCTACCATGACGCGACCGAGCATGCCGTGTGGCACATCACCACCGCCGGCATCCTGCGCAATTCCTCCAATGTGGGCACCATCATGGAGTCGAGCGACTACCCGATTGAGAAGCGCTACGAATACCTGAAGAAATTCGGCATCGGCGAGGACTCCGGCATCGAGTTCCCCGGTGCCACGTCCGGCCTGCTCAGCGATTACTCCACGTGGGACGGACGTACGCAGAACGTCGTGCTCTTCGGCCAGGGCTATGCCGTGACCGCCCTGCAGATGACGAACGTCGTCGCCACCATCGCCAATGGGGGAGTCAAGCTCGGCCAATCGCTCATCGAATCCGCCACCGATGCCAATGGCAAGGACGTGACGCCGTCCGTCAACGAGACGACGCGCGTCGTCGACGATTCCGTTGCCGCGGATGTGCTCAATGCGATGGAAAGCGTTGCCGAGAAGGACGCCAAGTGGGACACGATCCCCGGCTACCGCTTCGCGTCGAAGTCCGGCACCGCGCAGGTCGCTGGCGACGACGGCACGTTGTCGAGCATCATCGCCGATTACATCATCGCTGTGCCCGCCAACGACCCCAAGTTCGTCATCAGCGTGTTCATGAAGGATCCCTCGGGCATTGAAGGCGCGTGGACCTCCGGCCCCGTGACGACGAAGATCGGCCAGTTCCTCATGCAGAAGTACCAGGTGCCGCGGTCCCCGGCGCGCACCGACGCGATCCCCACGGAATGGTGAGACGGGACGGCGCATGATGAGAATCGGTATCACAAGAATCGGTATCACAAGAAGCGGTGCGACAAGCAGCGGTGAGATACACGCTGCGGTACAAGATGGCCAAGCCGGCAGCGGCATCTGTGCCGGTGACGCTGGCGCGGTACGATGGCAACGTATTGTGTGCCATCTTGTGTGCCATCACAACCTACGTCAAGGAGCGGCTCGATGGGTTCGTTAAGCGAATCGACGACGGAACGCACGACGATCGGCGACCTGAAGAATCTTCTCGGTCTCGACATCGGCTCGGGCGAGGCGGCGCCCGTCACCGTCACGTCCCTGGCGGACGACCTGCAGTCGGTGACGCCCGGAGCGTTGTTCATCGCGGGCACCGGCACGCATATCACGCCCGACCTCATCACCGCCGCCGCCGACCACGGCGCCTATGCGGTGCTGCTGCCCAGCGCCTTGAAGCCCCAGTTCGCCTCCGGCGATCCGGACATCCCCCTGCTCTTCGGCGACCCCACGGCGACCGAGCTTTCCTCGCTCGCCGCGCGCATGGCGGGCAGCCCCGCCAACCAGCTGGCGATCTTCACCGTCTGCGGTTCGCAATCCGCAGGGTCCGCCGAGGCGCTCGCCGATTTGCTCCATGTGCTGGGCAACCCGGTGGGTCTCATCTCCGCCGGCAATTCGTATTCGTTGGAACGCGATTTGGTGTTCTCATACCCCATCGGCGGGCTTCAAGTCGAATCCGTGCTCGTCTCCGCCTTGGAAGATGGCGCGACCTCCGTCGTCATCGACACGAGCCCCGACACCCTGGCGCCCGGCTCCCTTGCCGGCGTGAGCGTGGACGTGTGCGGTCTCACCGACCGCGAAGCCCACGCCAACGGACGCACCCTGCATAACGAGATGGTGCAGGCGCTTGCCGACTACGCCGCGCAGATCACCGAGAACACCCATGCGACGGGCCGCACCAACGACTCCGACGAGATCGCTCGCGAGAACGTGACGGGCGGCGACGACCTGGGCATCAGCGAGCTGTCGATCGCCGTGGCGATGGTCATGCAGGCGGGCATCAAGAAGTCCGGCATCCGCAATGCGCTGCGGGTGGTGCAGGACTTTGCGTAACGATGATCACCTCAAGCCACGCAACGACGTGACACGCAACGACGTGATTCGCGACAACACAGCACGGAACGACATAGCACACAACGACTTGGGAATGCCAGGCATTCTCGATACACGCGCCGGTGGCGCAACCACGACGCACATGAGGAAGGCGGACGATTCGCGATGATGGATATGACGATTGCCGAAGTGGCGCAGGCAGTGGATGGTGCCGTGGCATGCGCCGACGAGGACCGCGTCACCGAGGATGGCGCCGACGACGCTGGCGTGAGCGGGCGCGTCATCACTTCCGTGTGCACGGACTCGCGCCAAGTGGTGCCCGGCAGCCTGTTCGTCGCAATCCGCGGCGAGCGCGTGGACGGCCACGACTTCGTGGGCACGGCCGCCGCTGCCGGCGCGGTGGCGGCGCTCGTCGACCACGAGGTGGACGCGGACGTGCCGCAGATCGTGGTGCAGGACACGGTCGCCGCTCTCGGCGCCGTGGCGAAGGCGACCATCGAGCTGCGCCGCAGCTACGCGGTGGCACAGGATGATGACGCTGGCGATGCCGGTGACTCCACCGCTGACTCCGAAGCCGCCGATGCCCAGGACTCCGACTCCGACGCCAAGCGGCCCGCCCTCGCTGGAGCCTTCGACCCGGCGGCGCCGCACCCGTTCACGGTGATTGGCATCACCGGCTCCGTGGGCAAGACCACCACGAAGGACCTCCTTGCCGCGATGCTGCGCACCCAGGGCGAGACGGTCGCGCCGGTCGGCTCGTTCAACAATGAGATCGGCCTGCCGCTCACCGCGACGCGCGTGGGCGCAAGCACCCGCTACATGGTCGCCGAGATGGGCGCATCGGCGATGGGCGAGATCACGTACCTCACCTCCCTCGTGCCGCCGGATGTGGCGGTCGTGCTCAAGGTCGGCGTCGCCCATCTGGGCGGCTTCGGCTCCGTCGAGAACATCCGCCGTGCCAAGGCCGAGATCGTACAGGCGCTCGCCCCCAGCGGCGTGGCGATTCTCAACGCCGACGACCCGCGCGTGGCGACGATGGCGGACATGACGCCGGCGACCACCATCCGCTGGTTCGGCGTGGACGAGGCAAACAACACATGCGACGTGCGCGCCCAGGCAATCGACGTTGACGACACCGACCGCCCCAGCTTCGACCTCGTGGCGCAGGGGCGCACCCAGCGCGTCACGCTTGCGCTGCGCGGCAGGCACAATGTGATGAACGCCCTCGCCGCCACATGCGCCGCCCTCACCGTGGGCGTGCCGCTCGACGCCATCGTGCATGTGCTCGAGACCCAAGGCGCCGCGAGCCCGCATCGCATGGCCGTCTCCACCGTCGAACCGCCCGCTGCGCCCGTGGCATTCACGCTCATCGACGATTCCTTCAACGCGAATCCCGATTCGATGAAGGCCGGTCTCGATGGGCTGGCCGCCTGGCACGCGGGGGAACGGCGCGACCGGCCGTTCCGCATCGCCGTGCTCGGCTCCATGCTCGAACTGGGCGACGATGACGACGCGAAGCACCGCGACATCGGCGCCTACTGCTCGCGCCTGGGGCTTGACGCGCTCGTTGCCGTGGGCAGCGGCACCGACGCGAACCTCGACCGTCTCGCGGGCGACCTCGCAGGAGGCGCGAAGGATGCCGACACGCACGAGCGCATGGACGTGGCGTTCGTCCACTCCACCGACCAGGCGGCGGACGAAGTGGCGCGCCTCACCGCAGCTCATCCCGGCGCCGTCGTGTTGCTCAAGGGATCCCATGCCTCCGGCCTGCAGGCGCTCGCCGCGAAGTGGGCGCCTGCACAGGCCGCCGCATAAGGCCACGGGTCAGGCATATCAGCACTTTCGGCATGGCAGCATGCCGTGGATAATGGAAAACGACCGGCGGGCGCAGTCACGCAGCCGGGCACAATCGCGAGAAGCGGAAGAGGACACATCGCATGATTGCATTCATCATCGGTTTCGTGGTGTCGCTGGCCGGCGCGCTCATCGGCACTCCCATCATGATCCGCGTGGTGCACAGGCTCCACTATGGCCAGTACATCCGCCAGGACGGCCCGCAGTCCCATCTCGTCAAGCGCGGCACCCCGACGATGGGCGGCGTGGTCATCGTGCTCTCCATCGTGCTCGGCTGGCTCGTCTCCGCCATCTATCGCCACTTCACCCAAGGCGCGCCGTATTCGGTCACTGCGCTCTTCGTGCTCTTCGTCATGGTCGCGATGGGCGCGCTCGGTTTCGTCGATGACTTCGCCAAGGTGCGCAAGAAGCAGAATGAGGGTCTGTCAATCCATGGAAAGCTCATCGGGCAGATCCTCATCGCCACCGTGTTCGCCATCATCGCCGTCGCGCTGCCGCAGCATGGCGACGCTGCCGCCGCGCACCCCGGCATCACGTGGATAGAGCACACCGTCATCTCGTTTGAAGGCTTGGGCAAGGTCGGCGCGATCGTGCTCTACATCATCTGGGTGAATTTCCTGCTCGCCGCCTGGACGAACGCGTTCAACCTCACCGACGGCCTCGATGGCCTGTGCGCAGGCAACTCGATGATCGCCTTCGTCGCCTACGCGTTCATCGCCTTCTGGCAGACGAAGCACCTGGCGCCCGCCGCGCCGATGTCCGGCATGGCGTACACGGTGAGCGACCCGGGCGACCTGGCGATCATAGCCGGGTGCGCCTTCGCCGCCTGCTTCGGCTTCCTGTGGTACAACACGAACCCCGCCCTCATCTTCATGGGCGACACCGGGTCCCTCGCCTTGGGCGGCCTGTTCGCGGCACTCTCCATCGCCACGCACACCGAGCTGCTCGCCGTCATCATCGGCGGCCTGTTCGTCATCGAGGTCATGAGCGACGTGATCCAGATCACCGTGTTCCACACCAAGCACAAGCGCGTGTTCAAGATGGCGCCAATCCATCACCATTTCGAATTGTGCGGATGGTCGGAAAGCAAGGTCGTCGTGCGCTTCTGGATGATCGAGGTCATGTTCGCGATGGTGGGCGTGCTGTGCTTCTACAGCGACTGGCTCATCCACTCGCCGCACATGCTGTGAGCGCCGAAACATCGCTATGGCATTACTGAGGCATCGTGACTGAAGCGTCACGATGCATCGCAGCCATCATTCGTCATTCGATACAAGGAGCATCATCATGACTGATACGAACAACACCGTGGCAGCGCCCACCGCACAACCGGAGCAGTCGCAGCCAGCGCAATCCCAAGCGGCACAGGCCGTGCAGGAAGCCGCCCGGATCGCCACCCTGGGCCCGCAGGGCTTCCCGCCGAACGCCACCATCGAACAGGCGAGGGCCGCCCTCGACGCGCTCGATGGCAAGGAACTCGCCGCGCTCGTCGCCGGCCTGGGCGTCTCCGGCAGGTCCGCCCGCGATGTGCTTGCCGCCGCAGGGCACAAGGTCGTCACCGTCGACGAAGGGCCGGCGGAATCCACCTACAGCAGCTTCGCCGACGTGCCGTGGGATGGCATCGGGCTCGTCATCACGTCCCCGGTGTTCCGCCCGGACGCGGACTTCATCCGCACCGCCCAGTCCCGCGCCATCCCGGTGATCTCCGAAGTCGAGCTCGCCTGGCTGCTGCGGTGCCCCACGCGCGCGACCGGCAGGCCGGCGCCATGGATCGGCATCACCGGCACGAATGGCAAGACCAGCACGACGCAGATGGTCTCCGCTGTGCTTACCGCCGCCCGGCTCAAGGCACCCGCCGTGGGCAACATCGGCGTGCCGGTCTCCGGCGCCGCCGTGGAACCCACCAACGACGCGCTCGCAGTGGAGCTGAGCTCCTTCCAGCTGCACTTCACCGAAGGCCTGGCGCTTGACTGCGCCGCCATCACGAACATCGCCGACGACCACCTCGACTGGCACCATGGCATCGCCAACTATATGTTCGACAAATCCAAGGTGTTTCGTGGCGTCACGCGCGCCCTCGTCTACAACGCCGACGACCCCAACGTCGTGCAGCTCGCCAAGCAGGCGGTGACCGGCCCCGACTGCGTGCGCATCGGCTTCACGCTCGGCGAGCCGAGCGACGGGCAGATCGGCGTGAGCGACGGCTGGGTGTGCGACCGCTCCGCGCTGCGCAGTGAGCAAGCCCACGAGAACCTTGCACGCGTCACCGACTTCGTGCACCTGACCGAGCCCGATGGCACCGTGTACCCGCATCTGCTCGCCGACGCGCTGTGCGCCTACGCGCTCACGCGCGGCATGGGCGTGAACTCCTTCACCGCGCTTCAGGCGCTCAAGGCGTTCGAACCAGGCGGCCACCGCATCCAGCTCGTGGCGACCGAGCACACCGCGCAGGGCGACATCCGTTTCGTCGACGATTCCAAGGCGACGAACGCGCACGCCGCGCACGCCTCACTGTCGAGCTTCGCCCCCAAGTCCGTCGTGTGGATCGCCGGCGGTCTCGCCAAGGGCTCCCGTTTCGAGGACCTCGTGCACGACCAGGCGCACACGATCAAGGCCGCCGTCATCATCGGCGACGACCAGGAGCCGATGCGCGAAGCGTTCGCCTCCCAGGCGCCCGACATCCCCGTGACGTTCATCGAGCCGCAGCCGCACGAAACCGTCATGGAGCGCGCCGTGCAGGCCGCCGCTCAGGTGGCGCAGCCGGGCGACGTGGTGCTCATGGCGCCCGCATGTGCGTCGATGGATCAGTTCGTCTCGTATGCCGACCGCGGCAACAAGTTCGCCGCCGCTGCGCAGGACTGGGTGAAGTCGCATGGCGCGTGACGTGCCCGTCTCTTCCAGCGGCCGCGATAGCCGCGATGACCGCGTTAACCGTACAGATTCGCGTGCTGGCAGCCGCAATGCCGCTGCACCGCAATTCGGCTCGGCGGAATACGACCGCATGATGCGTGCCTCGAGCGAGGACCCCCATGCCTATCTGAGCGGCATGGGTGGCTCGTCCCGTCGTCGTTCTCGCGTCGCGCGGCAGACGTCCTCCGACCATGCGTCCGCTCGTTCGGCGTCCTCCCACTCGGCATCCTCCCATCAGGCGTCCTCTGACCACACGTCGCGGCGTGCCAGTGCATCCGCACCATCCGCACCGCAGTCCGCGACGGCATCGGCAAGCCAGTCGGCTTCCACCCGTCGCCGCAGCGTGTGGGAGCGCTTGGGGCTCACGCAGAAGGCTCCCCGGAGCGCCACCCGCAGCGAAGCACGCTCCGACGCCCGCGACACGACGACGCGCACCACCGCGGCTCGCAGCAGCACTTCCCGCACAACCGCCGCCAGATCGTCTGCTGCTCGGTCTTCTGCTGCTCGGTCGTCCACCGAATATCCACGCGCAGATGGCTATCCGCTTACAGACGACATCGAGTCGGCGGAGGCATCCCGCGAATCCGCGGTGTTCGCCAACACATACCGCGCCGACGGGGGAGACCCCAGCGCAACCGCGTGGCGCCGCTTCGTGAACCAGTTCAAGCATTGCCTGGACATGAGCGACGACGAAGGCTTCCAACCCATCTCCACCGCGCGCTACACCGGCAGGCGGTTCTTCCTCAATCCGGTGTATTGCTATTTCGGCTTCGTCGCCTGCGCGGTGACGCTCACTGTCATGGGCCTCATCATGGTGTACTCGAGCTCCAGCGTGGAACTCGTAACCGCTGGATCGTCGCCCCTTACCGCCGCGCTCAACCAGCTCAAGTTCATCGCTGCGGGTGGGCTGCTGATGGGCTGCTTCCTGTATGGCAACGAGCGATTTCATCAATGGCTCGTTATCGGCTTCTCGTCGGTGGCACTCGCATTGCAGTTCTTTACCTGCCTCTTCGGCGTGGAATTCCAAGGCAACAAGAGCTGGATCAACCTCGGCGGCATCCAGTTCCAGCCCGCCGAGTTCCTCAAGCTGTCATTGTGCGCCATCCTGCCGGTGCTCGTCTACAACGCGGCCCGCACCATCGAGAGGAACTGGCTCATCGCATGGGCGGTGCCCATCGTCGTCGCGGTCTTCGCCATTGCGCTCGTCGGCGTCGGCTCGGGAGACATGGGCACGAGCCTCGTTCTCATCACCATCACCTTGGGCGTGCTGCTCATCGGCGGCATACCACTGGATGCAAAGGCGATTGCCGCGATTGTCGGCGTTATCGCCGTCGCTGCCGCGGTGCTGGCATCCAATAGCAGCCGCACCTCGCGCATCGCGACGTTCCTCCACCGCTGCTCCGCGTCCGATGCGGACACGCAAGGCAGCTGCTACCAGGTGATCCATGGCATCTATGCGCTGAGCTCGGGTGGCGTCGGCGGCGTGGGCCTGGGCAATTCCTACGAGAAGTGGAACTACCTGCCCGAGGCGGAGAGCGATTACATCTTCGCCGTCATCGGCGAGGAACTGGGATTTGTCGGCGCATTGTTCGTCATCATCCTGTTCATCCTCATGGGCTGGTGCCTCATCGTCATGGCGATCAACCACCCGCGGTTCATCGGCGGGCTCACGATGATCGGCGTGTTCTGCTGGATCATCCCCCAGGCGCTCATCAACATCGCCGTCGTGCTCGAGCTGTTCCCGGTCGCCGGCCTGCCGCTGCCGTTCCTGAGCTCCGGAGGCAGCTCCCTCATCTCGTGCCTCGGTGCGTGCGGCCTCGTGTGCTACGAGGCGCGGCGCATCCCCGCCGTCCATGACGTGGTGGCGCGCTGAAGAGAGCGACAAAGCGCCAGAAGCACCAGACCAAGCGCCAGAAGTACCAGAAAGTAATAGAGTGGAAGACATGTCTGGAAGAAGGAACCCGCACATCGTCCTCGCCGGGGGAGGCACCGCCGGCCATGTGAACCCCATGCTGTCGATCGCCGCCGCCATCGCCTGCCTTGACCCGCAGGCGAGCCTGTCGGTGATCGGCACGGCGGTGGGCCTCGAGTCCACGCTCGTGCCTGCGGCAGGGCTGCCGATGGACACGATCGAGAAGGTGCCGTTCCCGCGCCGCCCGAGCGGGTATATGTTCCGCTTCCCGGGGCTGTGGAAGGCGGAGACCGCGAAGGTCGCGCGCATCCTTGCCGACCGTGGGGCGGATGTCGTCGTCGGCGTGGGCGGCTATGCCGCGGCGCCGGCGTATTACGCCGCCCACAAGGCGGGCATCCCCATCGTCATCCATGAGCAGAACGCGCGCGCCGGCATGGCCAACAAGCTCGGCGCCCGGTGGGCCACCTTCATCGGCACCGTTTACGACGACACGGGCCTGAAGTCCCATGCTCCCATCAAGCGCGTCGGCCTGCCGCTGCGCGAGCCGATCGCCCGCATGGCGGCGCGGCTTGAATCCGACCGCGACACGACGCACACGAGCGCCAAGATCCGCCTGGGACTCGACCCGCAGCTGCCCCTCATCCTCGTCACCGGTGGTTCGTTGGGTGCCCTGAGCCTCAACACCGCGGTCTCCCAAGCGGCGAAGACCTTGCTCGACCTGGGGCAGGTCGTGCACCTCACCGGCAAAGGCAAGCTCGACCAAGTGCGCGCCACCGTCACGGAGGCGGCTGGGGGCAGCTGCCTGTGCGGGCTCGCGGATTATTCCGAGGGCACCTACCATGCCGTCGAATACTGGGAGCGCATGGACGAGGCATTCGCCGCCGCCGACCTGGTGATCTGCCGCGCCGGTGCGGGCACCGTGGCGGAGATCACCGCGCTGGGTGTGCCCGCCATCTACGTGCCGCTGCCCATCGGCAACGGCGAGCAGCGTTTCAACGCGCAGCCCGTCGTCGACGCCGGCGGCGGACTGCTCGTCGATGACGCGGACTTCACCGCCGATTGGGTCGCGAAGAACGTGCCCGCGCTCGTGCACGACCGCACGAAGCTCAAGGCGATGGGCAAGGCCGCATGGTCGTATGGCATCCGCGACGCCGCCGACGCGATGGCACGCGAAGTGCTCGCCATCGCCGCATCCCGCGAAGGCGCCGGCGGCCCATCCCGCGACTAGCGGTGCGATGGGCGGCGCGGCGAGGCATGGAATGGCTTCCGCGGTTCGTTCCACGTCAGTGCGAACGGGTAGGATGGCAACGCTTCATGCGAAACACGCCTTGCACGGCGGCAGACTACAGTGGTAATAAACCCCAGCGAGGGAAGCGAGGAATGCGATGACGCAGGGTACAGTACCAGTCACTCTTGATCCGACGAGCCAGCCGATCACCTACGCGAAGGCTCATCTTGAAGACTTGGGGCGCACCCATTTCATCGGCATCGGCGGAGCCGGCATGAGCGTGCTCGCCGAAATGATGCTTGAGCAGGGCGTGGATGTCTCCGGGTCCGACCGCGAGAAGTCGGTGCGCATCGACCACTTGGAGAAGCTCGGCGCCCATATCTATTACGGCCAGCAGGCCGAGAACGTGCGCGGCGCCAAGACCGTCGTGTGGTCGAGCGCCATCAAGCCCGACAATCCCGAGATCCAGGAGGCCGTCAAGGAAGGCAAGTACCTTGTGCACCGCAGCGACATCCTCGCGCTGTTGCTTGCCTCGCACCGTTCCGTCACCGTCGCCGGCGCCCATGGCAAGACCACGACGAGCGCCATGATCGCGCAGATCCTCGAGACCGCGGGCTCGGGCAACCTCGTCGACCCCTCGTACGCGATCGGCGGCAGCGTGCGCACAAGCCGCGGCGTCATCGACGGTGGCCACGCCGGTCATGGCGACGTGATGATCGCCGAAGCCGACGAATCCGATGGCAGCTTCGAGAAATACCATCCCTACATCGCCGTCATCACGAACGTGGAAGCCGACCATCTCGACCATTACCAGACGAAGGAAGCGTTCCAGCAGGCGTTCGTCGAATACGCCCACCATGCCGTGGGGCATGTGATCGCGTGCGCCGACGACCCGGGCGCGCTCGCCGTGCTGCGCAGCCTCGACGATGCCGAGAAGAAGCGTGCCATCGCCTACACGACGCAGGACCCGTCCGAGCTGCCCGACCTGGGCGATGTGAAGATCGTGCGCATCAGCCACGAATCGGTGAACGCCAAGGCATCCGATGCCGCAGGCGCCTCCGCCACACCCGCCGACAGCGATGCCCAGACCTTCCCCGAGCACTTCACCCTCACGTTCCCCTCCATTCTCGTGCCCGAATACGAGAGCCACGAGGAGTCCACGTTCACGGTGCCGGTGGAACTGCGCGTGCCCGGCATCCACAACGCCCGCAACGCGGCGGCAGCCATCACCGCATGCCTGCTGCTGGGCATGCGCCCCGCCGACGCGGTACGCGGCATCCGCGAGTTCTACGGCGCCGCCCGCCGCTTCGAAGTCAAGGGCATCGTGGGCGGCGTGACGCTCATCGACGATTATGCGCATCACCCCACCGAGATCGCTGCGCTGCTCGATGCAGCCCGCCGCCGCTACCCGCAGGCCACGCTGCGCGTGCTGTTCCAGCCGCACCTGTTCTCCCGCACGCACTTCTTCGCCAGCCGCTTTGCGCAGGCGCTGCACAAGGCCGATGACGTGATTGTGACCGGCATCTACCCGGCGCGCGAGAAGCAGGAGGATTGGCCGGACGTGACCGAGCGCACGATTCCCGATGCCGCGCAGCAGCAGGGCATGGGCGGCGACTGGATCAGCGCCGAGCCCGACATGGCGAAGGCCGCGCAGGACCTTGCGGCGCGCGCGTGCCCGGGCGACGTCATCTTCACCGTGGGCGCCGGCAGCGTCACGACGATGGATCCGGCAATCCTCGATGCGCTGCACCAGCGTTTCGATGCACCGTCTGACACGTCCGCACAAACCGGTGCGAACGGGGCCGCATGAGCCGTCGCGTCGTATCGTCCCACGGCTCGCAGCACGGCCAGCAGCCCGGTGCGCAGTCTGATTCGCAGTCCGGTTCGCACAGCGGCCGCTCTGCCGATCGTGAGCCTGGCCGCTTGAACGATCAAGGCAGTGGCCAGGACGGCAATTACGGTACCGGGCCAGGGCAGGCACCCGCGCACCCGCGTTCAGCCCGATCGGCTCGCTCGGTCCGCCCGGTGTCGTCGGCGGGGTCTGGCATTCCTCCCGTCATCTCGTCGGGTGCTTCTTCTGATGTCTCAGCTGGTGTCTCGTCAGGCAAGCCCATCGTGCGCATGCCGGCTGACGACCTGCTCACCTCGGAACGCGCGGGCGAAGGCTTCGTGGATGCCCGGCGTCTGAAACCCGGTCCTTCCGTCGCCGAGCGCATCGAGGACCCGTCCGTGGGCGGCAAGCCCGGCCCGCTCGTGCGCCCCAAGATCGTGAGCTTCCCCGCGCGTCGCAAGGAGCGTCGCACGGCGGCAGTGCATAACGCAGCCCGCCGCATTCTCACTCTCGTGCTCGTCGTGGCCCTCATCGCTGGGTGCATCTGGGGAGCGTTTTTCTCGCCCTTGTTCCGTTACGATGCGTCCACCGCTGTCATCACCGGCACGAACCAATGGGTCGATGCGTCGCAGATCGAGCAGATCGTGGACGAAGACAATGGAAAGTCGTTGCTGCTGGTTGATTCGCGCGACCTTGCGAAGAGGCTCGACGGCATCGTGGGCGTGAGCGGCGCCACCGTTCAGCGGCGTTTCCCGCATGGGCTTGCCGTGAGTCTCACGAGTGCTCAGCCCGCCGCCGTGCTCCATGTGACATCCGACAATTCCCTCGTGCCTGTCACCCAGGACGGCGAGCAGCTGGTGCGCCAGTCCGATGAGTCCGCCTATGCGTCCATTCCGCGCATCGACGTGGATTCCGCCGACGCTGCCGCCAACAACGAGGCGATCTCGCAAGCGGTGAAGGTGCTGGGCGGCCTGGGCTCCGAACTCGCTGCCCGGGTGACGAGCACCACCGCCCCCACCCGCGACTCCATCACCTCCGTCATGAACGATGGTGTGACCGTGCTGTGGGGCGACTCCACCGACATCGCCTTCAAGGCAAGCGTCGTCTCCGCGATCCTCGCCAAGAAGGACGCCGGCGACGCCGATTACGCGTCGCTCACTTACATCAACGTGTCGAGCGCGGATTCGCCGATCATCAAGTAACCGTCAGCCAGATAGCACGCTATCAGCTAGGTAGCGGGGCAGCGCCGCCTGTCGGTCACGCATGATTCAGTCATGCATGATTCAGCCGCGCACGATTCAGCCGCGCACGATCGCGGGGGCGAGGGTCGCCGCATCCGGCTGGGAAGCGGCCGCTTTCTGGGCGTTCTCCTTGGCGCCGATGCGTGCAGCAGGGCAGATGCGCGCCAGCGGGCACCAGGCGCACAGCATGGACGGGCGGTATTCGTACAGGTTCGTCTCGCATTCGCGGTCGAGCGTGTCGCTTGCCTGCGCCGCGTCCTGGAGCGTGCGCGCACGGTTGTGGGCGTCGAGCACATTGAGCTGGATGAGCGCGCCGGCCTGCACCGGCATGCGCACGTCCTGGTCGGATGCGTCGTCGTGGAAGCTCACTTCCTCGGCGAGAGGGTAGAGCAGCCTGCCGCCCACCGGGCGCCAACCGCCATCGAAGGTGCGGGTGTCGTGCTCGAGCAGCATCGCGTAGAGCGTCTGCTGGCGCTGGTAGTTGAAGTCCGCGAAACGCAGGCGTTCCGAATACACGCTCGCCTTGCGCCCGGTCTTGTAATCGTCCACCACCACGGTGCGCGGGTCATCCGGGTCGGGCACCGTGAGTCGGTCAATGGCGCCGAACACGCGCCGGCGCACCCCAGGCAGGTGGAGACTGATCTTCATCTCCAGCGCCGGGCGCTCCGTGCCGTCGTCGGTGCGGTATCGGGCGACCGCCACATCGGTGGCGGCGGGACCCATCGCGCAGAAACGCTGGCTCGCCGATTCCATCCAGGCACGCAAGTCCGGATCGGACGCCATGTCGGGCCGCTCGTCGAGCGCCTGCAGCTTGCATTCCTCGAAGCGGTTCGCGTCGATGCGTTCGCCGCGCTCCTCGGTGGGGATGCCGTAATACAGTTCGCATGCTCGGTGGAACAGCGTGCCGCGCACGCGGGCATCCTGCGGGGTTTCGGGAATCACGATGTCGGAGAGCGCCGAGTTGAAGATGTATTGCGCGGGGCAGGCGTCCACGATGCCGTGGATCATGCTTGCCGAGACCGGCTTGCGTGCCATCTTGCGCTTATAGGCGTCGTCAGCGAAATGCAGGCCCTCGCCGTCAAGCCAGGCGGGCGCGTCGGCATGGGTGGTGGCGCCAGCGGCGGTTTCAGTGGCGGAGTCAACGGCTGGGCTGTCGGTGGCGCTGTCGGTGGTGCTATCGGTTGAGGGGTTGTTTCCCGAAGTGGTGGTCATGGCTTGGCCTTTCTTCAGCTTGCCGAGCGTTGATAGAGGTACGACATGATGGCGTGGAGCGCGGTCGTGGGGTCGAGTGAGGTGAGCGTCGCCGACCATGATGCCATCGCCTGGTCGGCGGATGGCGCGCTCGTCGCCGAGAGGGCGCCGAGTTTCGTGAGGTACGTGGAGAAATCGTCGAGTGACATATCCGAGGTACTGCCCAGCTTCTGTGCCTGGGACAGTGTTTTGCTCTGGGACGAGACGAAACTTCGGGTCGAGTCAATCCACTGCTGGGCGGCGCTCGCTGCGTCGGAGGACGCGGCTTGCGCGGTGGGAGACTGTGCGGTGGAGGACTGTGCGGTGGAATCCGTCACCGAGGAGTCCTTCGTCTCCAACGCTGCTTCGGCGGCATCGAGCGCCGTCGAGCAATCGTCGAGGTATGCCGCGTAATCCTTGAGGAACTGCACGTTGTCGCCCACGGTGAGCGTGGCATCCGTTCCCTGGCAGGTGCGCACCGCGGCCGCGAGTGGCTTCACGCCTTGTGCATAGGTCGTGACGGCGTCGGCATAGGAGCCGGCGGCATCGGCGAACGCCGCGTACTGCGTGGACGCAGCGTCGTCCTGCGTGAGCACGGCATCACCGCGGTGCGCGTTCGCGTGGTCGCGCAGCGCGGCGGCGGCATTCGTCGCCCTCGCCAGTGTTTCCTCCACGGTCGCGCTGGTGGCAGTGCTGTCATCCGACGTGGCGCTTCCTTCGGTGTCGTTGGTGGCGGATGGGGCTTCCACGGCGGCGACCGCTTGCGTCACGGCGTCGATGTCGGCCTGCAGCGGTTCCAGGGATTGCGCTTGCCGGAGGTATTGGGAGGGCGTGATGCGGGTTGCGGCGGTGGCGCCTCCCGCGCACAACGCGAGCGCAGCCGCCGCGAGCAAAGCGGTGAGGCGATAGGCGCGGCGATGCGTCGGGCTCGCGGCGCCGCTTTGAGACACTTCTGAGATGGCTGCCTCGGCGGTGGTCATTGCGCTGCCGTCAGGCTCGTGTGAATTGCGCTGTGGCGATGTCGGGCGCGGCTTCCGCGCTGAATCGCGGTGCGCGTCCTGTGGTGTGTTGTGCATATCCCTGCTTGCCCGTTCCTTCAAAGGTGTCTCCACTGTACGGACGCTCGCAGACATGGCCATCCGCCACGAGTGGCTGGGAATGTTCGACAAGCGGTTCGAGTGATTTCAGTGGTTTGTCAGGGATTTCGTGGTGATTTGTCGCCCGTTGCTTCGAGCTCTTGATGGTTGCCTCGCGACAATTATTCACGATGGACCTTGCGCAATGCGGAGAGGCCGTGGAGGTCCATTCGGTAGCGATGCCGGTTTCACGGCCGGGTCTCCGCCCCAAGCAAAGGACATGTCATGATATTCGAAAACGCATGGAGGTCCACGTGGCGACGCAAAGGGTATTCCATCCTGCTCGTCATCGTGTTCACCATCATCACGGCGGCGGTGGTCGTGAGCCTCGCCATCATGCAGGCGGCGCAGACCGCCAAGACCTCCGGCTTGGCGAACCAGATGGTCACCGCCACCATCAGCATGAACAGAAGCCAGGTCATCAAGGATGCCGCAGGAGGCTCCACCGACGGCTCGAGCGCCGCCTCCACCGACGACGCCTCGGCGCGAGAGGCCGCCCGCACCGCGATGGATGACATGAAGCTCACGCTCTCCGATCGAGCTCGTCAGGCTCCAGCTCGTCGTCAACCTCGTCGAGTTCCAGTTCCACCTCCTCGGATTCAACGCAATCCGGCCAATCCGGCGACGGCCAGATGCCGGGCGGCAACGGGGGAGGTGACATGGGCGGCGGCATGGGCGGCCAGATGAGCTCCTCCGATTTCACGCTCGTGGGCCTTTCCAACGACGAAGCGCTCGAAAACCTGGGGATCACCGTCTCCAATGGCGCCGCCGTGACGACCGGCACATCCGACACGCTCACCGCAGGCAACTCCGATGGCAGCTACGACGCGATGGTCACCGACGAATTCGCCGAACTCAACAGCCTGTCGGTCGGCGACACGTTCGTCGTCGCCGATTCCGACGGCACGAACATCACGTTCAAGGTCGTCGGCACCTATTCGAGCACGAGCGGCGACGCCGGCGGTTCGATGGGCAAGGGCGGCTTCGGCCAGGATTCCTCCGACCAGATCATCGTGAGCATGGCGACGATGACGGCACTCGGCCTCGACGCCGATTCCTCGGACACCACGCAGATCTCGTACACCTACGTGCTGGGGTCGGGCACCGATTACGACGCCTTCGTGCAGGCATGCACGGACGCTGGCCTGAGCAGTTCCTACGAAGTGCAGTCGCCGGACGTCGACACCTATGAGGAGTCCATCGAGCCGCTGCTCAACCTCTCCAAGTTCGCCAAGACGCTGCTCATCGTCGTGCTGGCGCTCGGCGCCGTGATGCTCGTGGCAATGACGCTGTTCTCCATCCGCACCCGCACCTACGAGATGGGCGTGATGACCGCCATGGGCATGCACAAGCGCACCGTCGCCGGGCAGATGATCGTCGAGACCGTCATCGTCGCCGTCATCGGCCTGGTGATTGGCACCTGCATCGGCGCCGCGGTGAGCGTGCCCGTCTCCAACAAGCTGCTTGCCAGCGAGATCTCGTCCACGCAGTCCCAGGCCACGCAGCAGGAGAACAACTTCGGCCGCCAGCTGCAAGGCGGTGCCGCGCCCGGCGGCATGGGCGGCGGCTCGGCCTCCTCGGATTCGAGCAGTAGCAGTGCCAGCGCCGATTCGGGCACGGATTCCAGCTCGACTGCGGCTTCTTCGGATTCCAGCAGCTCGGCATCCAGCAGTTCCAGCAGCGCTTCCTCCGATTCCGCATCCGCACCGAGCGGCAATCAACAGGGCGGCGATCAACAGGACGGCGACAGCAAGGGCGGGCCGATGGGCCGCATGACGCAGTACATGAGTTCCGTCAACGCCAGCGTGAACCTCACCACCGTGGGGCTCGCCGCGCTCGCCATCCTTGCGCTCGCCCTCATCTCGGGCTTGGTGGGCGTCATCTGGGTGCTGCGCTATGAGCCCCTCCAGATTCTCGCGGACAGGAGCTGACATGAGCGCAACACCAAAAATCCCCAACGAGACCGCACATGCACACGACAATGCACAGACCGAGGAGCACACGATGAGTGATGCAAAGAGAGACGCAAAGAGTGTCGCGAAGAGCGACACAACGAGCGATGCAACGAGTGACGTTGCACACACCACCAAGTCCATGGAGGGCGCACAGCCCGCCCAGGAAAGCCAGCACGCGGATACGGTGTCCGACGCGCCCGCCATCCTCGAGCTCAAGGATGTCTCGTACCGCTACAAGCCGGGCCTGCCCCTCGTGCTCGACCATGTGAGCCATCGCTTCGCTGCAGGCCGCATGCACGCGGTGGTGGGGCCCAGCGGCACCGGCAAGACGACGATGCTCTCGTTGCTCTCCGGGCTCGCCACGCCCACGAGCGGCCAGGTGCTCTACGAGGGCCACAACCTCGCCGCGCAGGACCGCTACGCCTACCGCGCCAGCAAGATCGGCGTCATCTTCCAATCCTTCAACCTCATGCCGAGCATGACGGTGAGCGAGAACATCGTGATGAGCATGAAGCTCGCCGGCGCCTACCACGGCAAGAAGGAGGCGCGGGAGACCGTGCTGCGCGTGCTCGAGGAGGTGGACCTTCCCGACGACTACGCCGACCGGCGCATCGGCCACCTCTCCGGCGGCGAGCAGCAGCGCGTCGCCATCGCCCGCGTGCTTTCCTACAGCCCGTCCGTCATCATCGCCGACGAGCCCACCGGCAACCTCGACCCCGAGTCCACGCAGATCATCGTCGACATCTTCCGCGACATCGTCGAGGACGGGCGCACCGTCATCATCGTCACCCATTCGCGGGATGTCGCCGCCGCATGCGATGACGTGTTCGACCTCTCCGCGCTCAAGAAGCGCACCCGCCCGCGCAAGGCGGTGCGCCGCGTGCGCCGGCCTGCGGCCGCGGCGCCGGCGGGAAAGGCGTCATGACGCAGACACTGTGCGCCGGGATGCCGAGGGTCCGATTGTGCTTGCCGCGCAATCGACCCCTTTCCCCTTTCCGTCTTGTAAGGTGAAAGAAGAATCAAATATCGCGTCATTGCAGCAAGGAAGGAACGGCATGCGCACCAGCGACAACGGCGGCATCGATTACGCCATCCGCCGCATCTCGGATGGCAAGTATTTCGTGGACTACGGCATCGACCCCGCCGACCATGACTGGACCTGGGTGGACGATCCTGAGCTGTCGACGGCGTTTCCCACTGCCAAGCAAGCCGCGGCGGCATGCGTGACCTATGGGTTCGCCGCGACCGATGATGCCAGCGCACCCGAAGGCGCGAACGTCACCGATACCGCTATGACAGATACTGACGCGAGCGACGGTCAGGCATCGACGGCCGACCCCCGTCCCGCCGCTGGCTACGAGATCGCAACCGTGGAATGGAGCGGCGACGATCCCATCGCATCCTTCGAGGATCTCGCGCTGTCCACGCAGGCGTATGTGCTCCAGCGCACGAGCGATGGCAAGTACGCCGTGGACTGGGGCGAGGGCGAGGCACCCTGCGGGTGGACCGACAATCATGACCTCGCCGTGCAGTCCGGTTTCCCCACCGAGGATGCCCTGCGGGATGTCGCCGAGCATTTCGGATTCGCCACTAGCGAGGGTTTCAAGGACGGTTACGCGATGCGCACGCTCGACTGGGAGGCGCCCGGCTCCGCCGAGTGATTCGTCCATCCCCACCCGCATGCACGGCGCCCTGGGAGCTACCGAACTGTACCGCCCCGTTTGTGCTGCCGCGCCGTGCTGCCTTGGTGTATTGCTTGGCGTGCTGCTATGCTCGGTAAGCGTTCGCAGGCAACGGCGCGTGGGGAGTGCAGCGCGCGTTGCCAGGCGCAGCGCCGCGTGCACATCCCCGCGGCAGTGATTCCCAGGAATCCTCATCAGCCTCATGCCGCGTATGTTGCATAATCTCGCTCATTGGCAGAAGGGTTGGGTTCATGGCCATGAAGCACGGCGCAGTCAGGGGAGCGCAAGGCACGCAGTCGCGGCACACCGTCCGCAACGTCATCATCACCATCGTCGTGGTGGTGCTCGTCGTGGTGGCGACCGGTGGCGCCATCGGCTACCACTGGTACAAGAAGCTCTACGCGCAGGCCATGCAGGTCAAGGCGCTCGAGCAGGATGCGGTTTCCCTCATGTCGAAAGGCGATGCCGCGTCGAACGAGGATTACCTTGCCAAGATTGAGGCGAATCTGCCCAAGGCACAGCAAGACACCGCCCAGGCCAAACAGATCGTGCACGGCTCCGATTGGAACCGCGCCGCCAAGCTGCCCCGCGTCGGCGGCGACATCGTGGCGGTGCAAACGCTCGCCGACGTGGCGGATTCCCTGATTAGCGACGTGGTGCCGCAGTTCGGCACCGTCGTCACGGGCCTCAAGTCCGCGTCGCTCACCACGGCGGACGGCAACCTCAACCTCCAGCCGATTTCCGATGCCTCGCAGCAGATGAGCGCCGTGAACACCACGCTCCAGCAGCAGATCGCCGCGCTCGACGCCGTCAAGGAGCCGGTCATCGACAAGATCCGCACTCAATACGACGCTGCGGTGAGCAAGATGCGCTCGCTTGCCGAGCAGCTCAACGGCCTCTCCGCGCTCATGGTGACACTTCCTAGCTTCGCTGGCGCCAGCGGCACCCGCACCTACGCGATCTTGGCTCAGACGACGTCCGAGGCGCGCTCCACCGGCGGCCTCGTGGGCTCGATGGGCTCGATGACGATGACGAACGGTGTGATTTCCGTAGGCGACTTCTATGGGGACGTTCAGTGGCCCAGGGGAGCGGGAAGCGCCGATGTGACGGACGAACAGGACGTGTTGTTCAACCAGAAGACATACGGCCTGTACCATCAGGAGGGGGCCCAGCTGCTTTACGGTGTCAATGTGCATAACATGACCGCGAACCCCAATTTCCCCGATGTGGCGCAGCAGGCGAATGATTTCTGGAAGGCAGCGAGCTTCGGCGGCAACGGAGCTGATTGCGACGGCGTTGTTTCCCTCGATCCCTATGCGCTCCAGCAGCTCATCGCCGTCTCCGGCGACGTGACGATGCCGGACGGCCGCGTGCTCAATGGCACGAACACCGCCCAGTTCCTGCTCCACGACGTGTACAACGAGGTGGCGGTCTCCCAGCAGGACCTCTACTTCGGCGCCGTCGCCGCCCAAGTGGTCAAGAACGTGTTCAGCGACATGAACGTGAGCAAGCTCATGCAGCTGGCGGATGTGCTTCTCGACGCCGCCAAAGGCAACCATGTCTACATGTGGTCGTTCCACAGCGAGGACCAGCAGTCGCTGCGCGACGCGGGGCTCACAGGCGAACTGGGCACCGATTCCACCAAGCCCGAGCTGGGCGTGTACATGCAGCAGATGAATCCGTCGAAGCTCGATTGGTACACGTCGCGCAACGCCACGCTCACGAAGTCCGGGGATGGCACATACCACGTGCATTACACGTTCACGAACACGCTGACGAGCAACGATGGCCAGGCTTCGTATATCACGGGCAATGGCATTGCCCAAGGGGTGTCCGTGGAGTCCATCTACCTGTATCCGCCGGCGGGCGGCACCATCAGCAACGTGTCCCTCTCATCCTCGGAAACAGCGGACTCGATAGATTCGACGGCTATCGATGGCCGCACCGTATGGACGTTCCAGGCGATCATCCGCCTGGGTACTTCGGTGAGCGTGGATTTCGACGTGCAGTGCGCGCAAGGCTCCCAAGCCCTGACGCTGCGCCAGACACCGAGCGGCAATGGCGAATTCAATGTAGACTACCAGTACTGAGCGGAGGGCAGACGCGACGCTGTTGGAATGCCACCGCGAGGTGATGCCGTCCACCGAGCGTCGTATGCTTCACCTTTGTGTGTTCCGCAGACGGAATTTCGGTCGGGTGCCGGGATTCCGAATCGGAATACGGTGTTGGGGTGAAACTCCGTGAAGTTTCATTGTACGATGTGTCTGTCATTGGCAGGGCGTATCTGTGCTGAATCAAGGTGAATAACCAGAAGGAATGTGGAGGTCCCATGACGATCGGTGACTTGTTGAAGATTTTGCGACGGCGGTGGATTCCAGCGGTCATCACGTTCGTGGTGATCGTCGCTGTCTCCATTGCGTACCTTGCCACGACGACGCGCAAGTACACGGCGACGTCGCAGGTGTTCGCCAGCTATTCGAGCGCCAGCTCCGCCGACAATGAGAGCTCCCAGCTCAGCCAGATGAGCACGGCGTCGAACTATCTGTCCAAGCAGATCGACTCCTACCCGTCTCTCGTCGAGACGGATGCCGTGCTCCAGCCGGTCATCGACGGCCTGCATCTGTCGATGACCACCCGTCAGCTGGCGGGCGAGGTCTCCGCCACGAACCCGACGAACACGCTCATGGTCAACATCAGCGTGACCGACGCTGATCCGCAGCTCGCCGCGAAGATCGCCGACGCGACCGCACAGAGCCTGTCCGACCAGGTGGCGCAGTCCACGGGCGGCGACAAGTCTCCGATCGCCCTGACCGTCGTACAGAAGGCCAGCGTGCCGTCCAAGTCGTCCAAGCCGCAATCGAGCAAGGTGCTGCTCGCCGCCATCGTGCTTGGCCTCCTCGCGGGTTGCGGCATGGCGTTGCTCGTCGAGGCACTCGACACGAAGATCCATGATTCCGCCACCGTGCGCCAGATCCTGGGCGTCTCCCGCATCGGCAAGGTGCCCGAGTCCGACCAGCTCAAGCAGCCGCAGCCCATCATCGTCTCCGATCCGGCCTCCCCGATCGCCGAGGACTTCCGCCGCATCCGCACGAACCTGTCGTTCCTCGGTGTGCCCAGCAACGAACACAAGGGCAAGCTCATCGTCTTCACGTCCGCCATCCCGTCCGAAGGCAAGACGACCGTGGCGTGCAACGCGGCGGCAGCGCTCGCCGAGAATGGCGCATCCGTCATGCTCATCGACGCCGACCTGCGCCATCCCTCCGTCGCCAAGCGCTTCGGCATGGAAGGCGCCGCTGGCCTGTCCCATGTGCTTTCCGGCCAGGCGCATGTGCGCGACGTCGTGCAGCGCTATTGGAAGAAGAACTTCTTCGTGTTCCCCGCCGGCGCCCGCCCCGCCAACTCCGGCATGCTGCTCGGTTCCGAGACGATGTCGAAGCTCATCGACCAGGCGCGCGACGTCTACGACTATGTGCTCATCGACACCGCGCCGCTTGCGGTCGCCGATGATGCCATCGTGTTCGGCCGCAAGGCAGGTGGTGTCGTGATGGTGTGCGCGCGCAACAAGGAGCGTCGTGGCGACCTCGAGGCCGCCCATGAGCAGCTTGAGTCCGCCAAGGTGAACCCGCTGGGCTACATCTTCACATTCGTCGATGCGAAGTCCCACGGCGATTCCTATGGCAACTACTATTACGGCTATTACTACGGCTACGGCGAGGAGAAGTCCGACGACAAGTCCTCCAGCGCCGCGCACGCCGCGTAAAGCACAGTCTGCCGGTACGCGGTGCGGAACTCGACCGGCGGTGGAATCCTCCATCTTTCTTTGTGCGTGGTGGCAGACCCAGTCTGCCACCACGCTTTTCATTTCATTCCAACCGCGAATCGACGCTGTTTCCCCTGTGATTTTGTGTATCGTCGTGTATCATGGACGTCAACCAAATCACCAAAGGAGTCCCATGCCGCAGGAGCTGAACGTTCTGTTCGTATGCACCGGCAACATTTGCCGATCCGCTGCCGCTGATGCGCTGGCATCCATGTACTTCCGCCACGCGCCCATCCATGTGGCAAGCGCCGGCACCCGCGGACTCATCGATCACCCGATTCAGCCCAACGTCGGCAAGATCTTGCTCAACGCGGGCATCGACGCCTCGTCGTTCCGCTCGCAGCGGCTCACCCAGCCCATCGCGGTGAAACAAGACATCATCTTCTGCTTCGAAAAGCGCCAGCGCAGCTCCATCGTCGCGCTGGCCCCTTCGATGGTGAAGCACACCTACCTACTCACGGATTTCGCGAACATGTGCCAGTACGCGGATGTCAACGGACTCATCCCCAATTCCGACATCGCCGGCCGGCTACGCTATGTGGACGCTGTCTCGCAGATGCTGCGCACACGAGTGCCCGAAGGCCAGGAGATCGCCGACCCTTATGGCAAGCAGGACGAGGATTACCAACGCGCCGTGTACGAGACTGCCATGGCGCTCAAGATGATCATCGTGCCGTCCCGGCCGGTGCCAGGCGTTGCCGCCGCCGCACCTGGCAGCGAATATCAGGCTGCGCCGGCGATGAGCACCGTGGGCAGTGACCCGGTACCTGCAGGGGCCGCGCCGGTTGCTACAGGGGCTGGCGCGGACCGCGATGCGTTCCCTGTCGCGGCGGCGTATATGCCTCGCCATGCCGGGCGTGTGATCCGCAGCAATGGGGCATGAGCGACCCCCAAAGCAATATATGATTCCAGCCAAGTAAAAGAAAACGGCGGGGGGTAGGCCGGCGAAAACCCCCCCCAGGCAGTACACCCCGGTTCGGGTCGCCAACGCGCCAGACCCAGG
>JAQXZM010000096.1 GCA_029227215.1 Bifidobacteriaceae bacterium
GGTATGAAAAAAGCTGCGCTTTCCGGCGCAGCTTCTGTGATACCTAATTTGATACCTTAGCCTGTGGTGGTCAGTGCCTTACGGATGAGACGATATCTTTGAAATAAACACACATGACAAGCATTTGCAATGCAAGAACACCATTCAGTCCGTTTGAATGTTGTTCTCGCATCCGGGGCACCCTTCGCCGGCATCGCCGCCGGCCTGGTAATATGCCGCTGTTCGCGTCACGCCATTATGGCCATCATGAAAGGCGCGCCCATGAAGGGAATCCTGCAGTTTCTCGTCACATACCTTGCCGTGGCGTTCACCCTGATGGTCATCGTCGGGAAGCTGACGCATTCCTTCGACTCCATGTGAATCGCGCTCGCACTCACCGCCATCATCATGATCCCGGATGGCGTCAGCCGTGTGATCGAAGCCAGAAAGCACTGTGATGGCGGGGCTCACATCACACCGGATGATTCCGACCTGCCATCATCGCCGGGCATTCATGTGGCATAGTTTCGCTGCTGCATGGCCCTGATGATGGGGCATCTGCATCGTGGAATCGAGGACGCGTGATTTCAGACTTTGCGACCTTCGCAAATGTCTGCACCGTCGCGGGCGTATATGTCGGTGCAGAGGTTTCGACAGTCTTATCGGTCATCCAGTGCAGAAATGGCGCCGAAGGGTATCGAAAATGTCTGCGTGGGCGTGCATCGTCACACCGCTGCAGCGGTTTGCGACATTCGATGAGTTCGGTGCCAATCGCGCTATCATCTATTGGTCCACTGTTGCGGATGGTGAAGAAACGGACTTGTGCAAATTTGCGGAGTGCTGTACAATCACAGCGTGATAAAGCTGAGCTTCGCTCAGTTCGCTGGACCGCCTTTCGTGCAAACGTAAGGCGGTTCGGTGCATTTTCATCCTTTTGACTTACGGTGGCTGGATTCGCTAGGGTCCAATGGGGAACGTTGGGGGCAGTCGTGCATAAGCCTTTCTTACCTTTGGACGCGCAGGTTGAGTTGTTGCGTAGCCGGGGGATGATCGTGGATACTCGAACTGCATGGACGCTTGAGAGGGAAGGATATTATGCTGTCATCAATGGTTACAAGCAGCCTTTCCTCGATCTCCAGGCAACAGAGAGAGCGGGTGATGATCGGTATCGTGCGGGAGTCTCTTTCTCGGACGTTTACGCGGTGTTCGTGTTTGACCGAAAGCTGCGGCAGCTCATCTTCGAGATGACCACGCTGGCGGAGGCGACGCTGAAAACAATCTGCGCATATCGTTTCACGGCGGTTCATCGCCATGAGGTCAATCCGTATTTGTTCGAGGATAACTACGATTCCAAAAAACGCGAAAAGGCAAAGGGCTTGATCGGGATCCTTCGCAAGATACTGGAATCAGCACAATCCGCATCGGAAAATCGTTCGGAACCCCAATCCTATCTGGCCCATTATGTCAAGGAATATGACGGAGAGGTTCCTCTCTGGGTGTTAACGAACGCACTGACACTTGGGCAAATCTATTGGTTCTATGAAGCTCTTCCCTCATCCGTGACTGGTGAAATCGCCGACAGTTTTACTGGCCTCTACAACGATTCACATAAGCACCGTCTGCCCGATAACAAACGCATCACCACGGATCGTATCGATAAGATTTACCGAAGGATTAAGGATTACAGGAATATCTGTGCTCATGATGAACGTTTGTATTGTGCGCACCCTCATGATGCTAATGTGACTATCTTTCAGTTGGTGAAGGATTTGCGATGGGTGATTGACAAGAAGAGGTATCTGGAATTCCTCCAACGATTCAACTCTCTCGTTATGTCGCTTGAGGAAGACGTGGCAGACGATGCATACGAAATCATCCGAGAAATGGGTTTTAGCAGAGATACCGAATTCAGCGTGCAGTTCACTGAATACCAGCAGCAGATGGAGAAGCTGTGAACTCGGCTGTTCTTGCAAGCGGAGTGCTGGGAAGACAGGGCGTCGCACGCTGACACCGCCGGGTGCTAGTGTGGGCGTGTCTGGCGGGGCGGCGGTGAGGCGGCTATCCGCCTGCCGTCTGCGCTCCGCCGTGCACGAATCCATCAGCTACCCGTCTCGGGGCAATGCGCCCTGGGGCGGGAAAGTCCCAAGGAAACCCCAAGGAGAGCAAGAGCACATGGAGAAGTTCTTCCATCTGAAGGAGAACGGCACCACGGTGTCCACCGAGATCACCGCAGGCCTCACCACGTTCTTCGCGATGTCGTACATCATCATCGTCAACCCGCAGGTGCTGAGCAAGACCGGCATGCCGTGGGGAGGCGTGTTCCTCGCCACCATCATCGCCGCCGTCATCGGCACACTCATCATGGGCCTGTTCGCCAACGTGCCGTACGCGCAGGCGGCGGGCATGGGCCTCAACGCCTTCTTCACCTACACCGTGTGCTTCGGCCTGGGCTTCACCTGGCAGGAGGCGCTGTGCATGGTGTTCCTGTGCGGCCTGATCAACATCGTCGTCACGGTCACCAAGATCCGCAAGATGATCATCCGCGCCATCCCGCCCGTGCTCCAGCACGCCATCGGCGCCGGCATCGGCCTGTTCGTCGCCTACGTGGGCATGCTCAACGTCGGCTTCATCAAGTTCACCCCGAGCAACTCCGCCGATGCCGCCAACGGTGGCGCCATCAACGCCACCCCGGGCCTCGCCACCATCAACACCCCCACGCTGTGGCTCTTCCTCATCGGCCTGGTGCTCGCCATCGTGTTCACCGTCACGAAGGTGAAGGCCGGCCTGCTGCTCACCATTGTCATCACCGCCATCATCGGCATCCCGATGGGCCTGACCACGATGTCGAACTCCGTGTCGATCGGCGAGACCTTCGCCCAGCTGCCCACCACCTTCGGCGCGATCTTCACCGCGCAGGGCTTCCCGGCGCTGTTCTCCGACCCAACGCGCATCCCGCTCGTGCTCGTCACGATCTTCGCGTTCTCGATGTCCGACATGTTCGACACAATCGGCACGTTCATCGGCACCGGCCGCCGCAGCGGCATCTTCTCCGCCGATGACGAGAAGGCCCTCGAGGACGGCTCCGGCTTCAGCTCCAAGATGGACCGCGCGCTGTTCGCCGACTCCATCGCCACCTCCATCGGCTCCATCTTCGGTACCTCGAACACCACGACCTACGTGGAGTCCGCCGCCGGCATCGGCGCGGGCGGCCGCACGGGCCTGACCTCCGTGGTCGTCGCCATCTGCTTCATCCTCTCCATCTTCCTCTCGCCGCTCATCTCCGCCGTGCCGAGCGCCGCCACCGCTGGCGTGCTCGTCATCGTCGGCTGCATGATGGCATCGAGCCTCAAGGAGATCGCGTGGGACAACATCGACGAAGCCATCCCCGCGCTGTTCGCCGCTGTGTTCATGGCATACTCGTACTCCATTTCCTACGGCATCGCCGGCGGCTTCATCACCTACTGCATCGTGATGACCTGCAAGAAGAAGGCGAAGGAAGTCTCCCCGGTCATTTGGGTCGTCTCGGCGCTGTTCATCCTCGACTTCGTGTGCATGGCACTGCTGTGACGCGGTGCGGTGATTCAATCGCCTTGATCGTGAGGCGATGAGCGTGCGGTTGTCGCTCTCGCCGGGAGAGTGGCTTTGGACGCTTCCCTCGAATTGTTATTATGTGGTCTGTGCTTCGATGCACAGACCACATTGCGTTTCGAAGCTCTGTTGGTTGAATGTTGATCCTGTGCAAATCGTGACGTTGGGAAATCCAAAGGGAGGGAAGATGATCGGGGACAATGGGGTAAGCAGCCAAATGCCCCCTGCCGTTGCGGCTTCGGATGAAGTTTATCGGATCGGACGGTTGCGCGGGGTGGTGTTGTGCAAGTTCATAGGTGTGCTTGTGCTGGTGCCCGTGGTGCTGTGGCTGTGCCTGCCATGGGGCGTGGGGCCTGTGGCGGGAGCGCCGTCGTCAGGGGATGGGTGGCGTGCTACACGCACCACGTGCGTGGGCCTGACGGGGACGTGTGTGCGTCTCGTGGTGCCAGGAGCGAGGGATTCCTATGGGAACCAGCAGATCGTGACGCAGGTATTCCGCGTTCCGGTGTGCGCCCACGGCGGCATGCGTGTGCAACGAGACAGCGACCATTACGATGTTTCGATTCCCCAGTGCGACGGCGGCACGTCCGTTGTGAGGATGTATGACGACGAGGTCCTGGACCGGTACCGGCCAGTGCACTGAGGGGTGTGCGATGCTCGATGTGATCTTCTGGGGCGTGCTTGCGTTCATGGCACTGTCGGTGGTGGGCGGCATAGCGTTCGTCGTGTTCCGCCTTTCGCAGCTAGATGCCATTGCGAGGCGGGTTAAGGTGCTGCGCGTGCTGTCAGGCGTTGGAACAGAGCTGCTCGTTGCGCTTGGCGCTGTGATTGTTGTGTTCGCGGGAACAAGACTTGCTGCGGCGGGGAAGGGGCCGTGGTGCAGCGGAGTATCGGCGGACGGCATGTACGCAGTGAGCGTGAGGGAACTCGCTGCGTTCTCCCCGGATGGTGTGCCGGTGCGCGTGAGCATACATCGCGCGGCGGGCGTGGATGGAGCTGAGGGTGATGCAGACATCACTGCGTATCTGCCCACCGGACTGGGCGGGGCGGATGGGTGCCGCCTGGAGTGGCCGGACGATTGCGTGGAGGTAGGCTACGTGAACATGGCTTCCGATACAAACGGGTGGTGGACGCCCTGTTTTCGTATCTATTGGACAGACCTCGACTTTGCGTAGGCACCGGTTATCATGGTGGTACGGCTAGGGAAGAGCCGGGAAGACTCGAGAAGCCTCTAGCGGAAGCCCCGAGAGGGAAGACTCGAGAAGACTCACCGAGAAGACTCGCGAAGAGAAGAAAGGAACGACGATGTTCGGCAATCAGGATTCTGGCAATGGGCTTTCGTCCAATCAACCGGCTGACGGCATGTATGCGGCGGCGCAGGTGCCGTTGCAGGCGGCGGGAGGCGCCGGCACGCCCTACGCAGGTCCGCAGGGGAGCGCGGCATCCCTCGTCACGGCGCGGCAGGTGGACCGCCAGAAGTTCGGCCTGACCCGTTTCCATGCGGGCTACGACATCGATCAGGTCGATGACTTCCTTGAGCAGGCGAAGCAAACGCTCAGCGCATATGAAAGCGGCGCCGGGCGTTCTGGCATGCTGACGTCCGCGGCCGTGGAAAACCAGTTTTTCGAGATGGTCCAGTTCCGCGAGGCATACAAGACCGACCAGGTGGACGATTTCGTCAAGCAAATCGCGGCGACACTGCGATATTACGAGGCAGGAGGCGCACAGGGGGCGCGTCAGAGTTCCACCATGCAGGCAGCGTCGTCCGGCTACGCTGCGTCTGTCGCGCCGGCCGCTTCCGTTGCAGGTTTCGGAAGCTATGGCGGCGCAGGCTTGTCTGGTGGGTCGGTGGGCGCGGCAGCTGCCGTTCCGCCATTGCCGTCCTCCGATGGGGCGATCCCGGTGGTGCTTCGCTTGCCAGCGGACGACAAACAGGCATTGGAGGCGCTCGCCGCGAGCCGCAACCAAAGCGTCAGCCAACTGATCCATGACTGGGTCTCCACGTGGAAGGATTGATGCGAAGGACTGAACGAAGGCTGATGCGGCTGCATGGGGATGTGCAACGCCCGTGAATTCATGATGAATTCATGGGGTTTCCAAGCTGTTGGCAGGTTTTCACAGTATCATCACAAAAGGAATGATTCCGTGCGCCGCCGTGGGCGAATCGCTGCGGCGGGCATGGATGAATGACGATGCATGCGTTGCGCCGATGGGCTTCGTATCCGCGAAGACATCGGCGCAACGCATGCAGGGCAGTGCATGATGCTCCGGCACCTGGTGCGCAACACTCCGCCGCGAATGGCCGCGGCAAGGGACGCTACAGTGAAAACGTGCGATGACCATCGCAAGGAAACGTTGCAGTGAGAAGCATCGGAGTGAGAGCACTGCACCGAAGACATGACAACGTAAGACATGACAACGTAAGAAGGGAGCTTCTATGTTCTGTCCACAATGCGGCAAGCCTGTGGATCAAGGCGCACGGTTCTGCGGCAACTGCGGGTTCAACCTCGCCGCCGCCCAGCAGACCACGGCGCCCGCCGCACAGCCCGCCGCCCAGCCGGCGCAAACTCAGCCCGTGACCCCAGTGGCGCCCGCCGCTGCGCAGCCGCAGGCGACGCCCCAGTTCGCCGCGCCCCAGCCGCAGGCGCAGCCCCAGCCCCAGTTCGCCGCGCAGCCGCAGTTCGTGCAGCAGGGCGCTCCGGCAGCCACGGTGAATCCCCAGGTCGCCCAGCTCCAGCAGGACCTAAGCCGTCCGCAGGTGTGGCAGACCGCGTTCGGCGGCGTGGGCATCGGCCTCGCCGCGGCGCTCGTCGTGAACCTCGTCGTGCTGCTGCTGTGCGTGATCTTCCACCCCAGCGGCTTCAACACGTCGCTTATCGTCGACGACTCCACGCAAGACAACCTCAACCTGTTCAAGGGCTTCATGCTCATGCTGCTCGTGGCGTTCGGCGGTTCGAGCAAGATCTCGTACCTTGACTCGAGCTCCAGCTCCTACACAAGCTCGACCGCCGCGAACATGACGCTGTCGTTCCAAGTGCTCGGCCTCGCCGGCATCGCGCTGCTCGTGGGCTGCGCGTTCGGCGTGTACATGCTCGCCCGCAAGAACGGCGTGAAGTTCCGCTGGGCAGGCGCCGTCTCCGCGCTCGTGGCGGGCCTCGCCGTGGGCGTGGTGAGCCTCATCTTCGCCGCATGCAGCACCGTCAAGTTCACCGACTCCTACTATGACGAGTCGCTGACCATCAGCATGGTCTCCGCTCGCACGTTCTTCATGCCGTTCATCCTCGCCGCGCTCGGTGCGCTCGCCGGCTTCGCGCTCGCCTCGAGCCAGGCCGCCTCGCGCAGCAACGTGTTCCTCGCATACTCGTCGTGGAAGTCGCACACCCGCGGCTGGCTGCGCACGCTCGTGGAATTCTTCGAGATCGTGTTCGCGTTGCTTGCCGCCGTCGTGTTCATCGCGATGATCGTGCTGTTCATCGTGGGCAAGACCAAGCACCACAGCGCCTACGACAGCACCGCGTTCGTGCCGTACATCCTCGCGTGCGTGGCGACGATGGGCTTCGGCACCATCGTGATGATGCTGCTGTCCATCGTCACCTTCGGCGGCATCGAGGCCACCCAGTCGCTCACCAGCACGGGCGCCGAGATCAACTTCGCCCGCCTCATCAAGAAGTACGACCCCACGCTGTTCCACTCCACGATGCGCCCCTACGTCTGGGTGTGGTGGGTCGTGCTCGTGCTGTTCATCGTGGCGCTGCTCTACCTCGTAATGCGCGAGGGCCTGCGCAACCAGTACGATCCGGCGAAGGCCGGCTGGGACCAGTCCTGGCAGGCGCCGCTCGCGTCGTTCGGCGTCATGCTCGTGCTGTGGGTGCTGTTCCCCGGCGTGCAGATGACGCTGTTCATCACGCTGGGCATCCGCGTGGAGCCGAGCATCCTGCTGCTCGTGCCCGTGTGCGTGTTCATCGTCGAGGCGCTGGCGCGTCTCATCGGCCAGCCGCTCGTCACCGCGCTGCCCGCGCTCTACAAGCTCGTGCTGCCCGGCACGGTGGCGGTGGACGCTCCGGCAGCCGCCGCTCCGGTGGCAGCACAGGCTGGCATGGCGGCCGGCGAGGCTGTTGGTGGTGAAGCAGCTGGCACCGCAGGCGCCGCTGCTGACGCTCAGCCCGTTGCCTTCGCAACCGCTGCAACGCAGACCGCCCCAGCTGCGCAGGAGGCCACGGAACCGGCACCTGCCGCTGACCT
>JAQXZM010000097.1 GCA_029227215.1 Bifidobacteriaceae bacterium
CCTCAGGCGGCAGCGTCTCAGGCTGCGCCATCTCAGAAAGCTCCACCTCGTGCCATGCCCTCTCACGCTGTGCCGTCCGTGCAGTCTGCGCCATCCGTGTCATTCGAGTCATCTGTGCCCGCTGCGCCATCCATGCCGTCCGTGCTTGGCCCCATTCCCATGGGACCGCCCGAAACGGTGGTGGAACGCACGCTCGATGGCATGGATGACCGCGTGCGGGCGGTGGTGCGCGTGCCGAATGACCGCGCCGACGAGCTTGCCGCTCGGCTTCGCGCCGCCGCCGCCACCCACGCAGCCTCCGGGTATCGTGTGGAGCTGAGGTTCCAGATGTATCCCAAGGATCTCACATGATGCGAGCCTCACGGATTGTTGCAATGCCTGGCCTCGTCGGCAGCGTGACGGGCATCCGGCGGATCCTTGCGCCAGTGGCTCGTGCGCTCCACGCCACCGCCATCATGTGCGTCACCACTACACGTCACAACAATGTGCCAACCACACGTCACCAATCACAGGAGCGTTACGATGCCCAACCAGCCTGATATCCACGACGACCATCACACTGCTACGAGCGGCACTGCTGTGGACGGCACTGCAGTGGATATCGCCGGCAACAGCCGCGCCAGAAGCCGCCCGATGTACGCCATCCAGGCGCAGGGCGCGGCGGCCGCCTCCCAGGGGGAGCCGATCACCGATGTGCTGTTCGACTTCGGGGGCGTGCTGTCGGTGTGGGACCCGCGTGCCGTGCTCATCGGCCGCTACGATGATGCCGCGATCGACCGCTTCCTCGACAACGCGGTCTCCGGATTCCGCGATGCCTGCGACATGCGCGATGGCGGCACCACCGCCGGCGAGGCGACCGAATGGATACGCCGCACGCATGGCGAGCCGTGGGCGAGCATGTACACCTACTATTCCCGGCATTTCGTGGATTCGCTCGTCGGCTGCGTGCCCGGCGCCCGCAGGCTCATCGAGGACCTTCGCGTTGCGGGCATCGGCGCATGGGGCCTGAGCAATTGGGCGAGGGACGATTTCGAGGTGGCGAAGCCGCTGTTCCCCGCGTTCGCGTTGCTGCGTGATTACGTGGTATCCGGCTACGAGGGCGTGTGCAAGCCCAGCGCGGCGATCTACGAGCTGGCGATCCGCCGCTTCGGCATCGACCGCGCGCATGCCGTGTTCGTAGACGACAAGCAGGCGAACGTCGATGCCGCGAATTCCGTGGGGCTGCGCGCCATCCATTTCGGCGGCGACCACCGCGCCCTGCGCCGCACGCTGGTGGCGGCGAGCGTGCCGATTCCCCACGGCGACGCCCAGCCTGGCGATCCGGTTCAATAATCCGGTTCAGTGATCCGGTTAATGCCCTGATTATGGTTCAATAACACAGCGGGGCTAAGCATGGCATCGAAACCGGCGCACAATCTCGTGCCGAAACCTGCGTGGCGAGACGTGCACAGCGCGGCGCGGTAAGCTGACACAAGTAGATCAGTGTCTTCGAGGCTCAGTGGCACAGCATGCTCAGTGGCACAGCATGCACAGGCACCGGATGGTGCGGATGTGCGAATCATCTATGGGTCCTCGCGATTTTGCCGGGGATCCATCGCTATGGATGTGGCGAAGGGCATGAAGGACACAGAAGGATATCGAAGGATATCGAAGGATATCGAAAGGTATCGCAGGTTAGTTAAGGAGCGGTCATGAGGATTCTTTTTGCAGGCACACCGGACGTGGCGGTCACCTCCTTGCGGTTGCTCGCCGCCTCGCATGAGCAGCAGGGCAGCGACCTCGAGGTCGTGGGCGTGCTCACCCGTCCAGACGCCCCGCAGGGCAGGGGTCGCAAGCTCGCTCCCAGCCCCGTGAAAGTGGCGGCGCAGGAGCTGGGCATTCCCGTGCTCGACAAGAACCCGCGCGACGAAGGCTTCCTCGACGACCTCGCGGCATTCCACGCCGATGCCGCCGCCGTGGTCGCCTATGGCAACATCCTGAGCACGCAGGTGCTCGATGCGATGCCGCAAGGCTGGTACAACCTGCATTTCTCGCTGCTGCCGCAGTGGCGCGGCGCCGCTCCCGTGCAACGCGCGATCTGGTCGGGCGACACCCTGACCGGTGTGACCGTCTTCCGCATCACCGAAGGCATGGACGAGGGTCCCATCCTCGCCCAGAGCACCACCGAGATCGGCGAGCATGAGACGAGCGGCGAGCTGTTCGCCCGCCTCGCCGAGGATGGCGGGCACCTGCTGTGCTCGGCGATGGAGCTCGTGGCGCAGGGGCGCGCGATGCTCGTGCCGCAGCAGCAGGGCGCGTTCGAGGTGGCGGCGAAGATCCGCACCGACGATGCCCGCATTCGCTTCGACGTGCCGGTGTTCGCCGCGGACCGGCAGATTCGCGCCTGCACGCCGGAACCGGGCGCTTGGTGCGTGGTGCACGCCGATGGCACGGCGGACGATGCCGTGAAGCTCCATGTGGACGAAGCGCGTCCGGTGGGCGATGCGTCGGCACTGCCCGCTGATGCCGCCGCGCGCATTGCAGCCGGCAAGCCTGGCGCGATCGTTGCCGACAAGAAGCATGTGTGGGTGTGCACGCGCACCCAGCCGCTCGAATTGCTGCGCGTCAAGCCGCAGGGCAAGCGCAGCATGCCCGCCGCCGATTGGGCGCGCGGAGCCCACCTGAGCGCGGAGGCGTACTGTGACTGAGAAACAGAAGATTGAGAAACGCAAGACTGAGAAACAGAAGACCGAGAAACAGGAAGGCCAATCCCGCGCGAATCAGGCGCACGCACGCCATCGCGCGGGGGAACGGGGCAATCGCAAGCCCGCCGACCCGCGCGTCGTGGCGTTCGACATCCTCACCGACGTGCTTCATGAGGATGCGTACGCGAACCTGCTGACGCCCCGCATCGTGGCGGCGAGCGGCATGAACGCCCGCGACCGCGCGTTCGCCACCGACCTGGTGTACGGCACGCTGCGCTGGATGCGTCTGCTTGACGCCATCGTGAGCGCGGCGGCGAAGCGCGACCTGACCGCCATCGACCAAGGCAGCCTCACGGCGCTGCGGCTCGGCGCCTACCAGTCGCTGTTCCTTGGGGTCGCCGACCATGCCGCCGTCTCGTGCACGGTGGCGCTCGCCAAGAAGCGCGTGGGCGCACATGCCGGCGGCTTCGTGAACGCCATCATGCATCGCATCGTGTCGCGTGGCCGCAAGGAGTGGGAGTCCATCGTCGTCTCCCGCATTCCCAAGGCCGATCGCCTCCGACGCCTCGGCGTGCGCTACAGCCACCCTGACTGGGTGGTGCGCGAGCTCGAACAATCATGGAAGGCGTCCGGTTACGCGGATGCCAGCGCCGCGCCGTCGGAAGGCGGCGATCAGACGGGCAATGACGGGGCCGACAACGGTCTTGAACGGATGCTTGAACGAGACAACGAACCGCCCGTGGTGACCTTGGTGGCGCGGCCTGGTCTCATCACGCTCGATGACCTGCGTGGCCAGCTGCCGGATGACGCCTCCTGCGAGCCCGGGCTGTGGAGCCCCTATGCGCTGCGGGTGAGGGGAGTGGCGCCCCAGACCCTTGCCGCCGTGCGTGCGCATACCGCGGGCGTGGAGGACGAGGGCTCGCAGCTCGCGGCCTTGGTGCTGGCCGCCGCCCCGCTCGACCCGACCGGGAGCAAGCATGTTTCGGACGACGGTGCTTCGGACGACGGTGCTTCGAACGACGGTGCTTCGAACGACGGTGCCACGGGCACCGATACGCGGTGGCTTGACATGTGTGCCGGCCCTGGCGGCAAGACCGCCCTGCTGGCGAGCCTTGCCGCTCAGCGCGGCGCGACAGTGACGGCGAACGAGCCATCGCACCACCGCGCGGAACTGGTGCGCGAGAACGTGAGCGCCATTTCCGCTGGCATCGACCAGGTCACGGAGCGTGACGGCTGCGAGTTCGGCACGGCGATGCCCGGTGCGTTCGACCGGGTGCTCGTGGACGCCCCGTGCTCGGGCCTGGGCGCGTTGCGACGCCGTCCGGAAGCCCGGTGGCGCAAGCAATCCAACGACATCGCCGAGCTTGCCCAGGTGCAGGTGCGCTTGCTGGAATCCGCGCTGCAGGCGGTGCGACCGGGCGGCGTGGTGGCGTATGTGACGTGCTCGCCGGTGCTCGACGAGACCGTGCGCGTGGTGGATGCGGTGCTCGCGCGGCACGGGGAAGGCGCGCAGGGCGAAGGCACTGGGGTACGTGCCGAACGCTGCGATGCCCGGGCTGTGCTCGCCGGCGTGGTGCGCGAGGGGGTGCGGATCCCCGTGCCGCAGGGCGGCGGGGACGTGCAACTGTTCGAGCATGTGCACGACACCGACCAGATGTTCATCAGCCTGCTGCGCCGGCTGTAGGCGCTGGTTCCTAGAGCCGATCGCCCCGATACCCCCGATACACAAAGCAGGAGGACAGGAGAAAAGAAAAAGAAATGGCCGCCATCCGGAGTAGATGGCGACCATCAAAAGAATCACCGCGACTTCATTGTCGCAGGATCCGGCAAGACGAATCCTGCCTGTCGAGAATTGGAAGCGTAGAGGGGAAAGGGAGAGACAAAACCTCATGCTTCCGGCCTCAGCACCGCCCCTGCAGGCACATAAGCGAAGGACCCGAGTGATAGGGAGTTGAAAAGATCCTCCGTGTTACAACCACCGAAATGGTTGATGCTTGCAGCTCTTGCGCTGCGGTTAAATTCTCATCCCAGCAAAGCGTTAATGGAGTTGTTCTTTGCTGTTGCCTTTAACTATAGCCACCATGTTTCCCAAGTAATTACACAATTCAGCTGAAAGTGTAATTAATTACACCAAAAAGAGTATTGTGTGTAGGCCAATGCGATTTGCAAGTGATTGTTTACTAGTAAACACAATTGCTTGTTTCCTTTGCTGAATCCGTCGGACGGTTGAAATGTAGGGGGTTGCAGAACCGACCGAGGTTGTTTTCCAAGACGGTTTGCATTGCAAACCATTACCGTTGTCGTTTCAGGGTTAATCCAATGAATCGGCGTGTCGGCGTGTCGTGAAAGCCTTGATTTTCCTAGCGTGTCGCGGCGTGTTGCTCGAACGCTTCGCCTGCCTCAAACATTTGATATAACGTTCGATTTATCGGGGCGGTGAACGTTCGGTTCTGTGCTTTTCGCGCAGTTCCGGTTGGGGTGCGTCGCAAGACCTAAGTGGTTGTTCCGCCGAAAACACGGTAGTAAAACTGTGGGGCACCGATGCGCAGAGTTTTACTTGACAGTCCCATCGTTTTATGCTACGCGCAAGTAACTTTCTCAAACGTAGGAAATGACCCAGAGGCTCAGGCAATACGTCAAGGCAAGCGAATGCCTCGGAGCAAGGGCTTGCCTCGCAAATGCGTGCAGATCCGGTGACGAGGGCGCGCGGGATGCTGGGACCGGGGCTATGCCTGGTCGTCGATGATGGGCAGGGCGAGGCGCAGGTCGCGGGTGGTGATGCTGTGGGGCGCCGCTTCGCGCACGACGGGCTTTGCGCAGAAGGCGATGCCCGTGCCCGCGGCAAGGATCATGGGGATGTCGTTCGCGCCATCGCCGATCGCTACGGTGCGCTCCATCGGCACGCCGTCCTGGGCCGCCCATTCGCGAAGCGCGGCGAGCTTCGACTCCTTCGTGACGATGTCGCCATCCACCTCGCCGGTCAGATACCCATCGCGCACCACGAGCCGGTTCGCCAGGCAATGGTCGAGATGCGCCATGCGCACCAAAGAGTCGGCGACCTCATGGAAGCCGCCGGAGACAACGCCGACCTTCCAGCCGCGGCGGTGGCATTCGTTCACGAAGTCCAGCGCGCCGTTCGTGAAATGCGTGCGTCCCAGCACCTCGTCGAACACATCGGTCCCCAGCCCCTTGAGTAGCGCCACGCGTTCGCGCAGTGCCTGCTTGAAGTCGATCTCGCCGCGCATCGCCCGTTCGGTGATGTGCGCGATGCGGTCGCCATGGCCCGACGCATCGCCCAAGAGATCGATGACCTCTTCGTCTATGAGCGTGGAATCGATGTCCATCACCACAAGGCGAGATGGCGTGATGTCGGTGTGCGGGGACTGGGTCATGGGGTGCTTTCTGTGCTTTGTATGCCTGCGGACGCGCCGAGACGGCGTGATGCGCCGGAACGGTGCGGGCAGGGCAGTTTCGATGCCCATGCGGGTGCGCACGGGCGGCCTAGCGGCTTGTTCAGGTATCGGGGAAACATACCGATTCTACACAGTCGGCCAACATTGGGGAAGGCGTGCCGCGTCATCTGATCCGCCGCGTCATCTGATCTGCCGCGTCATCTGGCATGCCATGTCGCTGGGGTGCACGATCCGCCCCAGCCGCATGCCGCGCTGAGCGAAGAGCGGTGCGTGGTGGTGCCGTGCGCGGTAAAGTCGGTGCAAGACAGGCACGGAGCATGTGCAAGCAAGCACAGGCAAGGAGTGACAATGACCGACCAGGCTCAGGACCTTGCAGACCAGATCGATGCACTGAGGGAACGCAACCATGCCCTCGCCGCCGCCTTGACGAAGGCGGGGCAGGAGCTGAGCGACGCGCGCACGCGGCTCGCCGATCTGGCGCACCCGCCGATGACGTATGCGATGTTCATCCGCATCGATTCCGCCAAGATGGACCAAGGCGTGCAGAAGGCGACCGCGGAGGTCGCCCAGGGCTCTCGCCGCATGATCGTGGCGGTGTCGCCGCAGGTGAGGGCCGACCGGCTGCAGCCGGGCGAGGAGGTGCTGCTCAACGACAGCCTCGTGCTCGTGCGCGAGTGCGGCATGCCCCGCGCCGGTTCCGTGCGCCGTGTGAAGGATGTGATGAACGCCGGCAGGCTGCTCGTCGAGGACTTCGGCGGCATGCGCAGCGTGGTGCTGCGCGGCGCGGCGCTCGCCGACCTGGACCTCGCATCGGGCGATGACGTGATGGTGGACGCCTCCGGCAGGTATGCGATCGAAGCGCTGCCTCGCGAGGACGTGGACGACCTTGTGCTCGAGGAGGCGCCGAACGTGACGTTCGACGACATCGGCGGGCTCGATCGCCAGATCGAACGCATCCGTGACGCGGTGGAGATGCCGTTCCTCCACCGCGACCTGTACGAGCACTACGGGCTGCGCCCACCCCAGGGCGTGCTGCTGTACGGGCCTCCCGGCAATGGCAAGACGCTCATCGCCAAGGCGATCGCCCATGCCCTCTCCGTGGGATTCGACGAGTCCGGCAGGGGCGGTGTGACGCCAGGCGTGTTCCTGTCGGTCAAGGGGCCGGAGATCCTGAGCAAATACGTGGGCGAGGCCGAGCGCATCATGCGCCTCGTGTTCGCGCGGGCGCGGGAACGCGCCGCCGCGGGCGTGCCGGTCATTGTGTTCATCGACGAGATGGATTCGCTGCTGCGCACGCGTGGCAGCGGGGTGTCGTCCGACATGGAGACGACGATCGTGCCGCAGTTCCTCAGTGAACTCGATGGCATCGAGGCCCTGCGCAACGTCATCGTGATCGGGGCCTCCAACCGCGTCGACATGATCGACCCCGCCGTGCTGCGCCCCGGCCGCCTCGATGTGAAGATCCGCATCGACAGGCCCAGCCCCGCTCAGGCAGTGGACATCCTGAGCCGCTACATCACCTCCGACGTGCCGATCGACCCGGTCGAGACCGTCGACACCCTCATCAAGGCGGTGGTGGACGACGTGTACGAGAAATCGCACCGCCGCCACATCTGCGCGGTGTACAACACGGAAGGCGTGCGCCATGACGTGTTCCTCGCCGAGTTGGCGTCCGGCGCGATGCTGCGCAGCATCGTGGATCGTGCCAAGACGAGCGCCCTCAAGCGGTCGATACTCCAAGGCAAGACCGCTGCGCTGACACGGCAGGACCTGCTGGACGCCGTGCAGGAGGAATTCGTGGAATCCTCCGACGCCGCAAGCCAGGCCTACACGTCGCAGAACGTCAAGCAATGGGCGCGCATCGCCGGTATCGGCGATGACGTGGCGCAGGTCGTGCTCTCGTCCGGCGACACCGTGCCCACCGGCGGCGCAAGCTTCCTCGACGACGGAGGCATCAAGTGAACGGGCAAGCGAACGTGAACGGTCAGACGAACAGTCAAGCGAACGAGCAGAAGGATTCGCGGAACCCCGAGGAGCCGCAGCGCGTTCCGGTGCTTCCCGATCCGACGCAGGGGATTACAACACAGGGAGTCGCGGCACAGGGAGTCGCGGCACAGGGGATCGCGGCAGGCCAAGCCGACCGCGCCTCGCATGCCGCGCCGGCACATGCCTCCGCATCGCCGGCGCGCAGCCCGATGGGCGTGATCGGCATCGAGACCGAGTACGCGGTGAGCGATCTCGCCGACCCTCATGCCAATCCGATCGAGCTGAGCCATGAGGTGATTGCCGCCGCGGGCCAGGGTGCCGCCGCCGCGATCCGATGGGATTACGGCATGGAGGACCCGGTCAACGACGCACGCGGCATGCGGCTGCAACGCGCCCAGGCCGACCCGAGCATGCTCACCGACTCGCCCCAGTTGCGTGCCACGAACCGGCTTCAGACCAACGGCGCGCGCATCTACGTGGACCACGCCCATCCCGAATATTCCGCGCCCGAATGCATCGGCCCGTTCGAGGCGCTTCTGTATGACCGCGCCGGCGACGAGCTCATGCGCGCAGCGGCGCGCACGGCAAGCGCCCGCAGCGGCAGACGCATCGTGCTGCACCGCAACAACACGGACGGCAAGGGCGCCAGCTGGGGCGCCCACGAGAACTACCTCGTGCCCCGCGCCGTGCCGTTCGACCTTCTGGCACGGCTGTTCGCCACCCATGCGGTCACCCGGCAGATCTTCACCGGCGCCGGTCGCGTGGGCCTGGGGGAGAAGTCCGAGGAGGGCGGTTTCCAGATGTCGCAGCGCGCGGATTTCTTCCACGCACGCATCGGCTTGCAGACCACGTTCGACCGTCCCATCGTCAACACACGCGACGAATCGCATGCCACCGAGCGGTTCCGCCGATTCCATGTGATCGCCGGCGACGCCAACCGCATGGACGTGCCCGAGGCGCTGAAACTCGGGACCACGGCGGTGGTGCTATGGCTCGCGGGTGCGCTCGACGCCGCGGGATTCGACCCCGCCGAGGTGCTGAGCCACCTTGAGCTCGCCGACCCGGTGGACGCCATGCACACGGTCTCCCACGACCTCACGCTGCGCACGCCGCTGCTCATGGCGGATGGCACGCGCCGCACCGCCTGGCAGGTGCAGGTGGCGTTGCGCTCCCAGGTGTATGCCACCGCCGCACAGATCTGGGGCTGCTCGTCGGTGGGCGAGCCGTTGTGGCCGGACGATTCCACGGCGCGCATCATGCGCATGTGGGGCCAGGCCCTCGCTGACGTGGCGCATGTGATGAACGCGAGCGACGATGAGCGCCTGGGGCTTTCCGCCGAGGCGGGGCGGCTCGAATGGCTGCTCAAGTGGCAGATCGCCCAATCATTGCGCGCGCGGCGTTCGCTGCCGTGGACCGATGCGCGACTGCGGGCGATCGACATCGCATGGGCGGCTCTCGAACCCAAGGGATGCGTGTTCGAGTCGGTGCGCGGCCGCGCCGAGGCGCTCGTGGAGCCGGACGCGGTGCACGATGCCACCTCTCAGCCGCCCCGCGACACCCGCGCCTGGCTGCGCGGCACGCTGGTGAGCCGCTGCCCCCAGGCCGTGTATTCGGCAGGATGGAGCCGGATCACGGTGCAGGACGCGGGGTTCGGCACCGGTGATGATGGTGCAGCAGCAGAGGCTGGCGCGGGCGCAGGGACGGGCGCAGGTACAGGAGCCGCAGGCGCGGGCGCTGGCGCAACAGACGGTGCTTCAACAGGCGACGGCGCAGCCGTGCGCATCATCGACTGTTCCGACCCATGCGCGCACACCGAGCAACAGAGCCGCGAGGCGGTGGAAGCGTTCCTTGGGAGGATTTCCCGCTCGGCGAACGCGTGACATCATCGGGAAAATTGCCCGCCGGGTGTGTCGGGCGGAGAATCGGCATCGGATTGCGCGAAAAGGGATGAGGGGCGTGCGAGTGACGCGCGGTGTGAAAAATCATGCCGCGTGTCGTCGCACGTCATTCACATGATTGACAGCTTCTTGGGTAAAATGGAATCCGTTAAGAAACCAAGAACTAAGACACCATGAACACAGACACCATGAACACAGACACCATGACCACCGAACCCGCGAGCGCGAGCCTCGCCCTGTGGCGAGGCGCATGCGGCGACCATGCGCGTGTGTCGCGTTGAGGATGACGAGAAC
>JAQXZM010000098.1 GCA_029227215.1 Bifidobacteriaceae bacterium
AATATTCCCCCCTCTGGCGAGCCTTCCCAATTTATCGGCCTGCGGGGCGCCCCTTGCCCGGCGCCCCACGATTGCGTTGATGGCTGCGCCAGAGCGTCACACGCCGAGCAGGTCGAGCATCTGCGGAATCGTCTTCTTGCCGAACTCCACCGTGCGCGTGCCGTCGCTGCCATCCGCAGCGCCGTCGGAGTCGCCTGGCTTCGTGATGACGATGCAGGGCACGCTCATCACGTCGTACTTGTCGCGCAGCTCGGGGAAGCGGGCGATGTCGTAGGCTTCGGCGGTGACGGCAGGATTGAGGCTTGCGATGCGTTGGGCCGACAGCACGGTCGTGGGGCACATCGTGCAGGTGAGCGACACCAACAGCATGATGCGCGTGCTCGGCAGGGAGGCGATGCGCTGCCGAGCGGCATCGTCCAGCGGCTGGCCGGGTCCAGCGACGTTGTAGAGCGCCAGCACGAACGAGTTGAACTCATGGCCACTGGGCACTCCATGGAAGGCGATGCCCGTCGGCTTCGCCTCGCCGTCGTCATCCGGCACGCACAGGCGCACGCAGGGCAGCAGCTGCGGGTCCGCGCCGTCAAGGTCCGCGGCGGGTCCATCGGAATGACGATGCTCCTCCACGCTCACCTTGCCATTGCTGACATCGGTCAGTTGCGTCATGAAACCGTGGAGCTCGGTCGACAGCGCCGTGTCATCAAGGTCCAGCCGCAGCACGACGGGACGCGCCATGCGTGCGAACACCTGGTCGAGCTGGGCGCGGACCGCATCCGTGAAGTACGAGCCTCGCGCCGCAGTGCCGCCTTGGGCGGCGTTCGCATCCTGCACTCGCGGCGAGACAGGCGCCGGGGCTGGCGACGTGGCCGCCTCGCGTGCCTTCTTTGCCTGCTCCTCCTCGCGATGCTGGTAAGGGGAGTCGGTGGGACGCACTGGCATCAGGCCGGTCTTTTCGCTCATGCGGGATGCATAGCGTTCCGCTTCGACGGCGGCGATGGCGCCATCGGCGGTGGCGGTCACGACCTGGCGCAGGTTCTTGCGCCGCAGGTCGCCGGCAGCCCACACGCCCGGCAGGGACGTCTCCAAATAATCATGCGTCACCACATACCCGTGTTCGTCGAGTTCCACAAGGTCCTTGACGAGCTCGGTGCGCGGCACATAGCCCGCGAAGACGAACACGCCGAAGGTTCCGCCGTCGGCGGGGGACCATTCCTCGGTCGTGCCGGTCGTGCGGTCACGGAACGTGGCTTGCGCAAGGCCGCCCTTGCCGGCCTGCACGCCGAGCAGTTCCGTGTTGTAACGCACCGTGATGGCGGGATCGGCTTTCGTCGGGGCGCTCACCGATGCATCGCACGTGAAGTCATCCTCGCGCACGAGCACCGTCACGTGGCTGGCGTACTTGGTGAGGAACACCGCCTCCTCGGCCGCGGCGAAACCGCCGCCGATGACGAGCACCTCGCGGCCGGTGAAGAATTCGCCGTCGCACGTGGCGCAATACGCCACGCCGCGTCCGGCATACTCCTTCTCGCCTTCGAACCCGATGGTGCGCGGCTTGGCGCCGGTGGCGAGAATCACGCCGAACGTGCGAATGTCACCGGTGGACGTGTGCACGACCTTGACATCGCCTTGTGCATTCTCGATGCCGGTGGCGCGCGCCACGCGCAGCTCGGCGCCGAAATCCAGCGCCTGCTGGCGCATCGTCGCCGTGAGCTGGCGCCCGCTGGCCTTGGTGACGCCCGGGTAGTTGACCACGGCGTCCGTCAGGGTGATCTGTCCGCCGAAGTCCTCATCTTCCAGCACGACGACGCGATACCGTGCGCGCGCCAGATACAAGCCTGCCGTCAGGCCGGCAGGTCCGCCGCCGATGACGACGGCATCATAGAGGTTCTTGTCTTGCTGCATAGGCTTCCTGGATTCTTCTGCGTTGAACGGTTCACAGCTGGCCGACGAGGTCGAGGCTCGGCTCGATCGTCTCCTCGCCGGGCGTCCACTTCGCCGGGCACACCTGGTCGCCGTGCTCATACACGAACTGCGAAGCCTGCACGCGGCGCAGGATCTCCTCGGCGTTGCGGCCCACGTTCGACGAAATCACTTCGTAGGCCACGACCTTGCCGTCGGGGTTGATGATGAAATCGCCGCGCTCCGCCTGGCCGAGCTCCTCGTTGTAGGTATCGAGGTCCTTGGCGAGGCGCGCCGTGGGGTCGGCGAGCATGGGGAACTGGATCTTCGAGATCTTGTCGTTGGCCTCATGCCATGCCTTGTGCACGTACTGCGTGTCGTGGGAGACGGAATAGATCTCGCAGCCCGCCTTCTTGAACTCGTCGTAGTGGTCGGCGAGGTCCTCGAGCTCCGTGGGGCACACGAAGGTGAAGTCCGCCGGATAGAAGAAGAACACGGACCAGTGGCCCAGGATGTCCTTCTTGCTCACCTTGGTGAAATCATTGTTGAGATAGGCGTCTGCCGTGAAGTCGGTGATTTCGTGGTTGAGAAGCGTCATTGGTGGTCCTTTCCATTGTTCGTTCCCAGGATTTGGCGTGATTGCGCTGTGCGGCGTTGCGTGTGCGAGTGGAGCCTGGGCCGTCCCGGCACCGGTGTGCGCCGCTGGTCTCATCGTATCGTGCGACGCACGGATGCGGGCGTGATTTCACTGTGTGCTTTGTCACGTGTGATATGCCTCACACGTTTCGTGCGCGCCATGCGAGGCGCGGGCGGGCTGCGGTGCGCCGTGGGCGGATTCACCGGCTCTCGGACGGGTTCATGCGTTAAGCTGAGATGCGATAATGCGTCGACGAACGGAGGATGCGATGGCGCGACGAGGATACGGAACCCCCGGGCTGAAGGCACAGGCATCGCTGCGCCGCACAGGCGCCGCCGGAGGCAGGGGCGCGCGCCGTCTTGTCGCGTGCATCGCCGCGATGCTATGCGCGATGCTGTGCCTGGGCTCCTGCGCACCCCGCGGGCATGCGGTGGGCGACACACAGGACACCCAGGCCACAATCTCCCACGATTACATTGACCGCTCCGATTACGGCGTGGCGTTGGTCGGCAGCGGCGCCGAACCGGACCTCGTCGACGAATTCCGCGAAGACGTGGAAAGCAATTCGATCGCGGTGTTCTATGCACAGGCCAGCACCGGCGAACAGCAACGCAAGGCCGTCGAGGACTTCGCCAAGCGCAAGGTGACGTTCATCGTCGTGCATCCCGACGACACTGCCGATCCGTCGACGAGCAAGGCATGGGAGGACGCTCTCGGCGCCGCGCGCACGGCTGGAATCCCTGTCATACTCCTCGATGGCTCGATCGATCCGGACAACCAGCTGCTGTACGCGGCGGATTTCATACCCACGGATGATGACGAGGACATCGCCAACAACATATATTCGCTGTATCACGCGCTCGCGGCTGTCATCAACGCCGACGAGCACGAAAAAAAGATGAACGTGCGCATGTGAGACGGCGGTGCGCCGCACGCGCAGGGGCGAAGCGCCAAGGAGGATTCCGTGAAACAGTCCACGACGGCACAATCAACATCGGCACAATCCATGACGGCACAATCACAATCTGCACGATCTGCACAATCCATGACGGCGCAATCAACATCGGCGCAGTCAGGCGTGGCACAGTCCATGCCTGCGGTCGATGAGCGCGGGCTCACCGCCGGGCAGGTGGCCGACCGGGTGGCGCACGGCCAGGTGAACGTGCAGTCCACGAAGACGACGCGCACCGTGGGGCAGATCATCGCCGCAAACGTGTTCACGCTGTTCAACGGCATCATCCTGGCCGCCATGATCGTCGTGCTGCTCACCGGACGGTGGAAGGACGCCGTTTTCGGTTTCGTCATCATCGTCAACACCCTCATTGGCGTCGTCACCGAGCTCAAGTCCAAGCGCACGCTCGACCGGCTGTCCATCCTCGTCAAATCCCGCAACCTCGTGCGGCGCGACGGGCATGACGAAGAAGTGGACGCCGAGGACATCGTGGAAGGCGACGTGCTGTGGATCCGCGCGGGCGAACAGGTGCCCGCCGACTGCGAAGTGCTCGAATCATGGGGCTTGGAGCTTGACGAATCCATGCTCACCGGCGAAAGCGCCACCGTGAAGAAGAAACCGGGCGACAAAGCGCTCTCCGGAGCGACGGCGGTGTCCGGCCTCGCATTGGCGCGCGTCGTCGCCGTGGGCGAGCGCAGCTATGCGGCGCGTCTCACCGCGCAGGCCAAGGTGTTCACCCGCACGAAATCCGACTTGCAGGACGGCATTAACACGATCCTCAAGTTCATGACGTTCCTCGTCGTGCCGTTGTGCGTGCTGCTCGTGCTCTCCCAAATGAACCGCGTGGGCGGATGGAACGCCGCGATCGCCACGGGGCAGTGGCGCGATGCGGTCGTTTCCGCCGTGGCCGGCGTCGTCGGCATGATTCCCGAGGGGCTCGTGCTGCTCACGTCGCTGAACTTCGCCATCGCAGCGATGCGCCTGGCCCGGCATAACACCCTCGTGCAGGAGCTCGAGGCAGTGGAGACCCTCGCACGCGTCGATTGCCTGAACCTTGACAAGACCGGAACGATCACCGACGGCGGCATCGAACTCACCGGCGTGCGACTGCTGCCGGATTCCGCCGCCACGCCCGCACCGGCGGCGCATGAAGTGCTGGAGGCCTTGCGTAACGTGTGTGATGAACCGACGCCGAACATCACCGGCGCCGCGGTGCTCGCAGGTCTTTCGGATGCGGCATACGAGCCGACGGATGCCGATGGCCGCCAGTTGCAGGCGTTCGCGGTGAGAGGGGAGGCGGCAGGCGCCGGCCGCGGCGGGCGTGGCCGCGTCGTCTCCCGCGTGCCGTTCTCATCCTCCCGCAAGTGGAGCAGCGCGGATGTGCGCGGCGCGGGTTCGGATGGCGCCGCGATGCGCTGGTACATGGGCGCTCCCGAAGTGATTTTGCGCGCATTGGATGGCGAATACCCCGAGGTGCGTAAGGCCATCGACGCGCAGGCGCGCGCAGGCGCGCGTGTGCTGCTATTGGCTTGCGTGGCAGCGGATGGCGCATCCGGCACGCCGGAGAGGGGAGCGGCGAACGCTCAGCGGGACCCCGCGCCCAGCCCGGAAGTCACTGCGAACGAAGTCGCAGCGAACGCCGCAATCGATTCTCGCGCGCTTCCCGTGGCGCTCGTCGTCTGCGCCGAATCCGTGCGCCCCGATGCCGAGAGGACCCTCGCCTGGTTCCGCGAGCAGGGCGTGCGCTGCCGCGTCATCTCTGGCGACAACCCGCTCACCGTGGCGGCGATCGCCGACCGCGTGCACCTGTGCGGCGACCGTGCGCCACGCGCCATCGACGCGCGGGAACTGCCCGACGACATCGACGAGCTCGCCCGCGTGCTCGAGCACGTGGACGTGGTGGGCCGCGTGCTGCCCAACCAGAAGAAAGCCATCGTGCAAGCGCTCCACGCCACGCACCACACGGTCGCGATGACCGGCGACGGCGTCAACGACGCGCTCGCCCTCAAGGAAGCCGACCTCGGCATCGCGATGGGCAACGCGGCATCCGCCACGAAAGCGGTGGCGCAAGTGGTGCTCGTCGACTCGAAATTCTCCCACCTGCCCGACGTCGTCGCCCGTGGCCGCCAGGTCATGGCGAACATGGAACGCGTCGCCAGCCTCTTCCTCGCCAAGACCGCCTACTCGGCGCTCATCTCGCTCGGCGTGGTGCTCACCGGCATCCCGTTCCCGTACCTGCCGCGCCACATCACCTACGTGGGCGCGCTCACCATCGGCATGCCCGCGTTCATCCTCGCGCTCGCGCCCAACACGCGCCGTTACATCCCCGGTTTCCTGGGTCGCGTGCTGCGTTTCGCGATACCATGCGGCGCCGGCATCGCCCTGAGCGTGCTCGGCTGCGCGTGGATCCTGCCCGGCGCACTCCATCTCGACACGACAGCGGACGCCGACCTCACCCAGCTGCGCCAGATCTGCGTGCTCGTGCTTTTCGTGCTGAGCATCGTCGTGCTCGCCCGTGTCGCGCAGCCGCTTCGTTCGTGGCGCGGCGCGCTCGTCGCGGCCTTCGCCGCCGCTGGCATCATCGGCATGCTCATCCCGTTCGTCGCGCACTTCTTCGAACTGGCGCTGCCCACCGGCCGTTTCGTCGCGCCCACATGCGTGGTGCTCGCGGCGGGCCTCGCGGTTTTCGCCTTGTGCCTTGCCGTGGGTCGCCGGCTCCCGGCAGGGCAATCACGGCAGAGCAGTTGATCGCTGCAGCTGCCAGGCGTCACAGTTATCGGATATCACAGCTGCCAGATGTCAAAGAATTGCCGCATCTGCACATAGAAACCAGTGTTCGCATGTGTGGATGCCATGTCGTAGCCTTCCCACTGGCTGAAGAAAACCAATGCTGTCGTTACCAGCGTTAGCATGCACAGCGCACCGATAACGCGATATGCAGCCAAGGCGTCTTTGCACTGCGCATTGGCTTCTCCGATTGCATCGCTTGCGTCCGGGGCATTCACGGAACCTGGGATTCGCTCGCTCGCGGGCGTTGCATGGAATGAACCCATCCATTCGCACAGCGTCGCCATCGCGGCAGCGGCGAGGGCCAAGCGGAAATCCAACTGATAGCGCATGATGATGCCACCGGCGATTGTATCGGCGATTACATCGACGATGGTGATCGTGAAGGCGATGATGCGCCACCAGCGGGTGCGCGGAGCCGCTCTCCACACCCGTGGGGCAAGCATGATGAGCAGAATCGGCATGAGCCACAATATGCCGCCGACCTGCGTGCCGTGCGCGAGCTCCCCGGTATAGGACGTCGTGACATCTTGCACCAGCAGGAACGGAAACTCCGGTATCAGGCTCATCGGCGCAAGAAGGTAGTACCACAGCCCGATGGGGATGCGCGCCGGTTCCCACGGTTGGCTCACGAGGTCCTGTCCTGCCAGTTGGTACCTGGCGCCGAATTCCAGAGGCGAACCGAAACGGATCGCGTTGTACCACATGATGCCGCATGCCACGGGCACATACGGTATCAGTAACAATGCAAGCCGCTTGTTGCTCTGCCGCTCGTGCAGTTGCTTCGAAAAAATGGGGAAGATGAAGAAACTGAGGAACGCCATCTGCGGACGGCATCCGACGGCGAGCGCCATGAGCAGCGATCCCAGAAGGCCCCAGCTCGCGTCGAACCCATTCGCGGCCCGTGCGGAACTCATCCATGCGGCCAGGCCCAGCAGGCTCAGGGCAATGCCCGTCGTGATCGACACCCCGTATGTCGTCGCGCTTTTCAGTGACAGGCATATCGCTGTGCTCAGCGACATCGTGACGGATGCCAGCATTTGCAGACTCCACGGCAGCCGGGGGCAGTAACGCCGCCGCAGCTCGTTCATCAACAGGAACGTGCCGATGATGAGGGCGATGTTCAGCCACACGCATACGGTGATGTCGCTTAGGTCCACGCCGATTGCCGCCCGGTAGGGCAGGTAGAACAGCAGGCAGGGCACGATGCCGAAATACACGTAATACTTTCCGCCATAATACGCGTAATCGAACATGTAGGGCGCGGTGGACGCCCATCCGGAGCCAGTGGGAAGCGTGCTGCGTGCGCTGGGATCATAGGGATTCGCGAGCGCCGCAAGCTGAGCGCTGCCGTCGCTCACTGACACGGTGCCGCGCAGCAACGCTGTTGCCAATGATTGATATCCCTGAGGGCCCCATGACACTATTTTGTTTTGCACGATGGTGCAGGCGATGCACAGCGCAATGATGGCCGCGAGCCATTCGCGCCTATGAATCGCTGTCATTCCCAGTCCTGGCGAATCGTCTGTGACCTGTGGCGTCGCGGACGATTCGCGGGTGAGGGCGCGGATGTCGCTTTCTTTCCGTGTGAAGAAGCATGCGATGCCAAAGCTTGCAAGGGTCATCGCCAGGAGACGCCACCCATTGATGCGCAGCGGCACCTGGGAATTGAGCGTGATGGATTGCACACTCGCCTGGAAATATGGTCCTGAGAGCGTCACGACGAGTTCTTTGACTTTCCCCGTTGCGTAAATGGGACGATAGGCGCCGCCAGGAACCGCAGAGCATACGACACGGGGCGATTGCGTCGCATTCGTGAGCGTCTCCGGGTACTTGTTCCTGCCCAGGCTTGTCTCCCCGGTGCTTGTGTTGGGGGAATATCCCAAGGAGTGCCCTTCGTCGTATATTTCGATGGATTCGGTGAACCCGCATTCATCCGTGCCGAGCACAGTCGTTCCCAGTGACTGGACGTCAATGTCGAGAGAACGCACATCCACGTAGTCGTGCCTTGCATCCGGGTAGATGAACAGCGTCATCGACGCTTTGCGCCATACATCTCTCGATTCATGCAGAATGTAACTCTTGCCATACTCGAGGGTTTGCCCGTCCACCATGACTTCGGGGTTTGTGATGGGCGTGCGATTCCATGTGCTCCATGCCAGGTGGTTGAATCCCACGAGTTCCAGCGTCAACGCCACGAGCAGGCAGATACAGAACGCGGCGCGTCGGGGCATGAACCAGCGACGGAAGCAGCGGGCATCGCTGCGCCATCGTGTGCTTGCCTGTGTCCATGTCTGGCGTGGCGCAGCATGGTCCGCCCCATCGCGTCGCATTCGCAATTCCATGGAAGTCTTCCTCTCGGTTCCTCAGTTGGCCCCTTGGTCGAAGCACTTTCTCAATCTGATTCGTCATCAAGATCTCTTCATCGCCCACCGTACCATGCGTGTGGCGAGCTTCGCGCATTTCTTCGGTCTCCCTGCGCTCCTGGGCTGTCTGCGATTCCTGGTGCGTGCACCGTCCACGATGTGTGCGGCAGGGCGACACGTCATGCGCGGCAAGTAATAATGGTAAGGAATAACATTCTTCAAACGGAGGCCCTATGTCCTATCGCGATTCACAGCTCGCCCGGCTTGAGGTCAACGGAAAGGGATTCGATTACTACAACATCGCTGACCTTCCCGGCATCGACCACCTGCCTTATTCGCTCAAGGTGCTCGTCGAGAATCTTGTGCGCAACATCGACGGCCAGAACATCACCGACGACCATGTCAAGGCGTTGCTCGACTGGGATGCCTCCGCCGAGCCCAGCCACGAGATCCAGTTCACCCCCAGCCGCGTCATCATGCAGGACTTCACCGGCGTGCCGTGCATCGTCGACCTGGCGACCATGCGTGACGCGGTGAAGGACCTAGGCGGTGACCCTGAGGTCATCAACCCGCAGGTCCCGGCACAGATGGTCATCGACCATTCCGTGCAGATCGATGTCGCCGGGGTGCCGAACGCCATCGAACAGAACATGGACATCGAGTACAAGCGCAACAAGGAACGCTACCAGTTCCTGCGCTGGGGCCAGCAGGCCTTCAAGAACTTCCGCGTCGTGCCCCCGGGGACCGGCATCATCCACCAGGTCAACATCGAGTACCTCGCCAAGTGCGTCATGACGAAGCAGCAGGGCGACTCCACGCTCGCGTACCTCGACTCCTGCGTGGGCACCGACTCCCACACGACCACCGTCAACGGCCTGGGTGTGCTCGGCTGGGGCGTGGGCGGCATCGAAGCCGAGGCCGCTATGCTCGGCCAGCCCATCTCGATGCTCGTGCCGCGCGTCGTAGGATTCAAGCTCACCGGCGCCATCCCCGAGGGCGTCACCGCCCCCGACGTGGTGCTCACGATCACTGACATGCTGCGCCAGCACGGCGTGGTGGGCAAGTTCGTCGAGTTCTACGGCGAAGGCGTCGCCGCCGTGCCGCTCGCCAACCGCGCTACTATCGGCAACATGAGCCCTGAGTTTGGCTCCACCTGCGGCATCTTCCCGATTGACCAGGTCACGCTCGACTACCTGCGCCTCACCGGCCGCAGCGACGAGCAGATCGCGCTTGTCGAAGCCTACGCCAAGGCCAACAAGCTGTGGGGCGACACCACGGACCCCGCGTACGTCGAGCCGCAGTATTCCGAATACATGGAACTCGACCTGGGCTCCGTCAAGCCGTCCATCGCCGGCCCCAAGCGCCCGCAG
>JAQXZM010000099.1 GCA_029227215.1 Bifidobacteriaceae bacterium
GTGAGAGAAGAACAGAATAAGGAAAGTAGAGGGAAAGGAAAAAGGGAAGGAGAGGGAAAAGAGCGGGGGAAAAGAGCGGGGGAAAAGAGCAGAGGGAAGGAAGGAAAAGAGACCCCGCATACCCCGGGTTCTGTCGTCTGCTGGGCAGACGGATGGCCATCCATCTCGACCTGGCGTCGCCGTCAGGCTCTAGCGGCCTACCCGAAGGCTGTGCGAGCAACACGTAACGCCTTCTGCTTGACCTTGCTCCCGATGAGGCTTGCCATGCGACCCACTGTTGCCAGGGGCCCGGTGGTCTCTTGCACCGCCGTTTCACCCTTGCTCGCCGAAGCGGGCGGTCTGTTCTCTGCTGCGCTATCTCTCAGGTCACCCTGGGCGGACGTTATCCGCCATCGTGCTCTGCGGAGCCCGGAAGTTCCTCAGCTTGCGCCGCGGCCATCGCGGGGTCTCTGGCGAGTACCTTACGGGAGGGTCCAGACCGAGAAGCCGTCAACTGCCGACCGATCCTGCCGACCGATCCTGGCAGCCGAGCCTGGCAACCGACCCCAGCCGAATCCTTCAGCATCATTGCCAATCTGCGCCAAAACATTTCCGATCCCGCGCCGACCGCGCCCGAACGCCGACCGAACACCGACCGCATGCCGACCATCGAACGTCCAGAAGCCACGCCCGAAACCGACCGGAAAGTGACATCCGTGAAATTTGGGTTATCATGGGGGTTACAGGTTGGCAAGGAGGCCGACCGAGAATGTCCGAAGCGACCTTCGGGTCGCACCCTACAAAAGGAGGTCCATCATGGAAATCGTCGTTACTGGTCGTCACACTCAGGTGAAGCCGAAGTTCCGTGACGTTGTTGAGACCAAGATGAACCGTGTCACTGCCATCGCCCCGGATGCCGAGCGTGCGCAGATCGTACTGTCCCACGAAGGCAACCCGCGCCAGGCCGATACCGCCAAGCGCGTGGAGATCACCGTCATCGCCGGTCGCACCGTGGTGCGCGCCGAGGCCTCGAGCAGCGATGAGTTCAGCGCCCTCGATATCGCGCTTGACAAGCTCACCCTGCGTCTGCGCCGCATGCGCGACCGTCGCAAGGACCACCGCCGTGGCTACACCGAGATCGTGGACGAAGGTCCGGTCGAGGTGGCTCCGACGGTTGAGGAAGCCGAGCCGGAGCCGAGCAACAGCGCCGATGACGCAGTTGCCGGCGACCTGGGTCCTGGCGAGTCCGTCGAGGTCAAGGTGGGCGACACCCCGATCGTCATCCGCCGCAAGCTGCATATCGCCGAGCCGATGAGCATCGATGAAGCGCTTTACGAGATGGAACTCATCGGCCATGACTTCTTCCTCTTCGTCAACAAGGAGACGAACCGTCCGTCCGTCGTCTACCACCGCCATGGCTGGAGCTACGGTGTGTTCGAGATCGACACCCCGGAGAACGTCGCCAAGAAGAAGTGAGAAGCGCACACTCCACTTCCGATAACTGAAAATGCGATGCCCCGCATTGTGCGGGGCATCGTTGTGTCTGGCACATGCGACAACACAGTGCGACAACACAGTGCGACAGCACAACGCAACGGCACACCGCAGCAAGGCTGGCATCATAAGGCTGGCTTCATGAAGAGTGCCGCCTGATTCCCAGCCGCCCCAAAGGCATGGCTGGGAATGGCACTGCCGTCAGCGTTTTCGTGTCGGGCGCGTATTATGAAATAAGTTTGTGTAAACCAAGGCACCGGCGCCGCAACGCCGGGGCAGCTTGCTAGTCCGAGGAGTAAGACGTGACAATTCTGGACAAAGTCCTGCGTGTGGGTGAAGGCGCTCAGCTTCGCAAGCTCAAGGGGGTGGCTGACGAGACCAACAAGCTCGAGCCTCAGATCAAGAAGCTGGACGACGACGAGCTCAAGGCCCAGACCGGCAAGCTCCGCGAACGTTTGGACAACGGGGAAGACATCGACAAGCTCATGCCGGAGGCGTTCGCCACGGTGCGCGAGGCATCCCGCCGCGTGCTTGGCCTGCGCCACTTCGACGTGCAGCTCATGGGTGGCGCCGCCCTCCACTGGGGCAACATCGCCGAGATGAAGACCGGCGAAGGCAAGACCCTCGTCGCCACGCTCCCCGCCTACCTCAACGCCCTGAGCGGCGAGGGCGTGCACGTCGTGACCGTCAACGACTACCTCGCCAGCTATCAGTCCGACCTCATGGGCCGCGTGTTCCGCTTCCTCGGCATGACGACCGGTTGCATCATCACCGGCCAGAAGCCGCCGGAGCGCCGCAAGCAATATGAGTGCGACATCACCTACGGCACCAACAACGAATTCGGCTTCGATTACCTGCGCGACAACATGGCGTGGGACAAGTCCGAGCTCGTGCAGCGCGGCCACCATTACGCCATCGTCGACGAGGTCGATTCCATCCTCATCGATGAGGCCCGCACCCCGCTTATCATCTCTGGCCCTGCCGAAGGCGGCGTGACGCGCTGGTACCGCACCTTCGCACGCCTCGTGCCCAAGCTCAAGCGCGACGAGGACTACGAGGTCGACGAGAAGAAGAAGACCATCGGTATCCTCGACGCCGGCATCGCCAAGGTCGAGGACTACCTGGGCATCGACAACCTCTACGAGCCGAGCAACACCGCGCTTATCGGCTACCTCAACAACGCCATCAAGGCGAAGGAACTGTTCCTGCGCGACAAGGACTACGTCGTGACGAACGGCGAGGTGCTCATCGTCGACGAGCACACCGGCCGCGTGCTTCCCGGCCGCCGCTACAACGAGGGCCTGCACCAGGCGATCGAAGCGAAGGAAGGCGTCGAGGTCAAGCCCGAGAACCAGACCTTCGCCACCATCACGCTGCAGAACTACTTCCGCATGTACGACAAGCTCGCGGGCATGACCGGCACCGCCGAGACCGAGGCCGCCGAGTTCATGAACACCTATAAGCTGGGCGTCATCCCGATCCCGACGAACAAGCCGATGATCCGCGAAGACAAGGACGACCTCATCTACCGCACTAAGGCTGAGAAGCTCAAGGCCATCGTGCGCGACGTGCAGGAACGCTACAAGAAGGGCCAGCCGGTGCTGCTCGGCACCGCGTCCGTCGAGTCCTCCGAGCTCGTGAGCCGCGTGCTCACGGAGTTCGGCGTGCCCCACCAGGTGCTCAACGCGAAGCATCACGATAAGGAAGCCGCCATCGTCGCCGTCGCCGGCCGCAAGGGCGCCGTCACCGTCGCCACCAACATGGCTGGCCGAGGCACTGACATCATGCTCGGCGGCAACGTCGAATTCCTCGCCGACCAGCAGCTGCGCGAAGAGGGCCTGTCGCCGGAAGACGACGAGTACCAGGCGAAGTGGAAGTCCACCGTCGACGACATCAAGGCGAAGGTCAAGGACGAGAAGGAAGAGGTTGTCAAGCTCGGCGGTCTCTACGTGCTCGGCACCGAACGCCATGAGTCCCGCCGCATCGACAACCAGCTGCGCGGTCGTTCCGGCCGCCAGGGCGACCCGGGCGAGTCCCGCTTCTATCTGTCTCTCGAAGACAACCTGATGCGCCTGTTCAACACGCAGCTCGTCGCGCGCGTCATGCAGGCCGGCTACCCCGAGGGCGAGCCGATCGAGTCGAAGACCGTCTCCAAGGGCGTGCGCAACGCACAGAAGGCCGTGGAGTCTCGCAACTACGAGATCCGCAAGAACGTGCTCAAGTACGACGATGTGATGAACAAGCAGCGCACCGTCATGTACGAAGAGCGCCAGCTCGTGCTCAAGGGCGCCGATCTTTCCGAAGACATCCAGCTGTTCATCGAAGAGACGATCCGCAGCTACGTGCGCGAGGCGACGAAGGGCTCCGACAACCCCAAGGACTGGAACCTCGTGGAGCTGCGCGACAACCTCGCCAAGCTGTGCTCCATCGAAGGCGTGGACGTCGGCGACATCAACGCGACGCTGGGCATCGAGGTGCCGGGCACCAAGAATGCCGATGCCGACGCGGATGACGACACTTCCTCGCAGGACTCCGAAACCGCTGAAAAGCCCGCTGATGAATCAGCCGATGCTGACGCCGGGTCCCCGGACGACGCCGATGACGCTGCCGACACCGAGAAGAAGGCCGCGAAGCGCAAGCCGCTCAAGGGCGACAAGGCGCGCACCTATCTCGCCGATGTGTTCATCGAGAATGCGAAGGACGCCTACTCCGATCTGGAGGCCGAGGTCGGCACCGAGCATCTGCGCGAAGCCGAGCGCAAGGTGACGCTCGCCACGCTCGACCGCAAGTGGCGCGAGCACCTCTACGAGATGGACTACCTCAAGGACGGCATCGGCCTGCGCGGCATGGGCCAGCGCGATCCGCTGGTCGAGTACCAGCGCGAAGGCTACCAGATGTACAACCGCATGGTCGAAGCCATCAAGGAACAGACCATCGAGCTGCTCTTCCACTTGTCGAAGCAGCAGATCGACGAGCTGTTCGAGCAGTCCCAGCAGGCCGCCCAGGTGCAGTACTCCGCGCCGGAGGACCCGGACGTGCGCAGTGCTGACCAGTCCGAGGCGGACACCGCCGATGACCTGGCGGATGGCCAGATCGACGGCGAGGAGCCGGACGGCATGGAGCCCCAGGGTAGCAGCGACGATTCCGCTGAGAATTCCGACGAATACTCCGCGCCGCGCGGCCAGGTGGGCTATGAGCCGCTCTCGCACGATGACGCGAAGCTGCCGACGAACAAGCGCCCCAAGAGCGTCGAGGCACGCTCCCCGTGGGAAGATGGCCGCACGTTCCCCGGCACCAAGCCGAACGCGAAGTGCCCGTGCGGTTCCGGCCGCAAGTACAAGATGTGCCACGGTCGCAACGAAACCAAGCAGGAAGCCTGAGCAAGGCCACAGACCTGATCGGCATGTGACGTCGGCGTGCACAGCCGGCATGTGAAACGAAGGCGGTGCCATGGGCGAAAGCCCGTGGCACCGTCTTCATTGTTCCGTCTGAGAAGATTGCTGAGAAGCTGCCGCGGAAGCTAGCCGAGATGCGTTTCGTAACCGCGGTAATCTCGCCGCAATGTGGTCATGTAACACGCATGACTTATCGCCCCTGCTTACTATGAAGATGTCAATGAACCACCACTATCTACAAGGAGGAAGACCGTGGCCGACTACACATTTAAGTCGATCCTGAACCAGCTCGTCGTCAAGCACGAGCATCTCACGCAGGAGCAGAGCGAGTGGTACGTCGACGAGCTCATGGACGGCAATGCCGATCCCGCCGCGGTCGGCGCGGTGCTCGCCACCCAGCAGCAGCTCGGGCTCACCGCGGACGAAGTGGCAGGTGCCGCGCACGCCATGGTGCAGCACGCGTTGCCGCTGCCGCTCACAGGCGAGACCACGGATCTGGTGGGCACCGGCGGCGATGGTTTCGCCACCGTCAACATTTCGTCGACCGCCGCCATCATCGCAGCCGCAGCCGGCGTCAAGATCGCCAAGCATGGCAACCGCGCCGCTTCTAGCAAGTCCGGCGCAGCCGACTGCCTCGAGGCCCTGGGCCTGCCGCTCGACCTGACCCCGGAGCAGGCCGCCGAGGTGGGCGAGAAGGTGGGCATCACGTTCGCCTTCGCCCGCGTGTTCCACCCAGCGATGCGCTTCGTCGGCCCCATCCGCGCGCAGCTGGGCGTGCCGTGCGTGTTCAACGTGCTCGGCCCCATCACGAACCCGGCGCACCCGGCGCATTGCGTCATCGGCTGCGCCGACCGCAACCTGGGCGCCATCATGGCGGAGGTGCTGCGCAAGCAGTGCGCCACCGGCATGGTGTTCACCTCCAACGAGGGAATGGACGAGCTTGCACCCACCGGTCCCATCACGCTGTGGCACATCGAGGCGGATGGCGTGACCGAGGGTACCTTCGACCCGATCACCGAGCTGGGCCTTGCCAAGGTGGATGTGACGGACCTCAGGGGCGATACCCCGGAATACAACGCCCAGGTGGCGCGCGATGTCATCTCCGGCCGCGACCTGCCGTGCTCGAGCACGATACTGCTCAACGCGGCCGCCGCCATCGCCGTCAACAAGCAGCTGCTTGCCAACCCGGACGCTCCGCTGGCCCAGCGCATCGGCGAGGGCTACGACATCGTCCGCAAGACCGTGGAGTCCGGTGCCGCCGCCGACAAGCTTGACGAGTGGATCTCCACCGCCCAGGCCATCAAGGCTGGCGCCGAGGCCTGAACCTCACGACCAGCGCTGATAGACGCTGGTCGCGCTCACACTGTGCGGTCACACTGTGGGGTCACAATGTGCGGTCACAATGTGACTATTCCCAAGCCCGTCGTGGTGCGCCACGGCGGGCTTCATGGTATGGTGAAGATTGTGTCGCGGCAACCCAAGGATGAGCGGCCGCATGCGTCGAAGTCGAACCCGGTCAGTCAGGAGGGAACATGCATAAGCTTGCTGTGGACATCGGTGGCACCAAGATCGCCGTCGGTGTGTGTGATGAGGACGATACGATCGTCAGGTCCTGGACGGTTCCCACCGAGAACGATGCCGACAGTATCAACGAGGCCATCGCTGCGCTGTACAAGAAGGCCTGCGAGACCTTCAACGACATCAGTGCCATCGGCATCTCCGCCGCCGGCAACGTCAAGCAGGACCGCCGCACCGTCAACTTCTCCGCCAACATCCCAGCCTGGATCAACTACGACCTGTCCGGCCACATCGAGGAGCTCATCGGCACCGACATCCCCGTCGTCGTCGAGAACGACGCGAACTGCGCCGGCTGGGGCGAATACGTGCACGGCGCCGGCAAGGGCAGCCAGAACATGGTCATGCTCACCGTGGGCACCGGCCTGGGCGGCGCGATCGTGCTCAACGGCGAACTGTACCGTGGTTCGTTCGGCATGGCGGCCGAGCTCGGCCATCTGCCGATGGTGCCGGACGGCGACACCTGCGGCTGCGGCCTGCGTGGCTGCGCCGAACGCTACGTCTCCGGTTCCGCCCTCGAGCGCTTCGCCAAGGCCGCGGTGCGCCGCCGCCCCGAGGACGCCAAGCGCCTTATGGAGCTGTGCAACGGCCACATCGAGGAACTGCGCGGCCCGATGATCTCCAAGGCCGCCCAGGAAGGTGACGTGCTGGGCCTGTATTCCTTCAACAAGATCGGCGAATGGCTCGGCCGCACGATGGCGGCCATCTCCGCCGTGCTTGACCCCGACCTCTACGTGATCGGCGGCGGCGTCATCGCCGTGGGCGACATCCTGCTCGACCCGGCGCGCGAAGCCTACGAGCGCTTCCTCCAGGCCAGCGCCTACCGTCCGATTGCCAAGATCGTGCCGGCGAGCGCCGGTCAGGACGCCGGCCTCATCGGCGCCGCGAACCTGTCGCTGCGCTAAGGCCCGGCCATCCGATTATTCATGACAAACGGGGCTGCTCCACCGTGCCTTCGACTGTATGTCGTGCGCGTGTGGAGCAGCCCCGTTTGTCGTATTGTCAGCGCCGCTTCGGCTACCGCTTGCGCATGACGAGCGCCAGGATGCCGATGATGAGGAACATGCCGCCGGTGGATTCGAACACCGTGGCGAAACGCGGCAGCACGAATCCCAGCACGACGAGCACCAGGCCCACGATGAGCAAGGCGAGATAGGTGCGCGTGTAATGGTCCAGGCTGCCATCCGGGTCGGGCGGGGTGAAGTGGTCGTCCGGTGCGTCGTCGAGGATGCTCGTCTCGAAATCGCGCGGACCGCGGCCTTGCTCGGACCGCGCCATCTGCTTGAACTGCTCCTCGGCTTCCTTGCGCTGGCGCTCGTGGCGCTGCCTGTCTTGCTTGGCGGCCTCCTTTTCGAAACGCTTCGCGGTGCGCGAGGCATCGAGCGCCTGCACATCGTCGGCATGCGAGGCTAGGAACGCGCTCCACTGGGCGTCCAAGTCCGGGGAATCGAGATCCGGGGAATTGAGGTCCTGGGAATTCTCACCGTGGGAATTCCCGCCGTGGGGATCCCGGGGTCGGGAATCGTTGCCACCGCCGCCGTCCGTGCCATCGTGCGATGTTTCGTCGGCGTCGCTGCTATTGTGGAAGTCAGTCATGGTAACACTGTATCGCCTGGAACGTCGAGCCGTGCACCGCATCGCATGGCAATGCGTGGGCAGGGGGAGCCGCCAGGCCCACCGGAGGGACGTAATGCTGTACTGGTTCTTCGTCAAGACCCTCAGCCCGCTCGCACGCAGGCGGTTCAACCCCACATGCGTGGGTGTCGAGAACATCCCCCGCACCGGAGGCGCCATCATCGCCGCGAACCATCTCGCCGTCATCGACGACGCGGTCATCCCCATGACATCGCCGCGCATGGTGCACTTCATGGGCAAGGCGGAGTACTTCGAAGGCAAGGGCATCAAGGGCCGCTTCAAGAAGTGGTGGTTCACCCAGGCGGGCGTGTTCCCCGTCGACCGTTCCGGCGGCAGCAAGTCGCTCGGCGCGATGGAGACCGCACGCGAGATCATCGAGAACGGCCACGTGTTCGGCATCCACCCGGAGGGCACGCGCAGCCCCGATGGCAGGCTGTACCGCGGGCACACCGGCGTGGGGGGGGGGGGGCGGGGGCGCCGCCCCCCCCCCCC
>JAQXZM010000100.1 GCA_029227215.1 Bifidobacteriaceae bacterium
GCGTGCGTGGGCTTGGCCCGCGGGGGAGCTTTCTGAGAGGGCGCAGCCTGCGCCGCCGCCGCCTGAGGTTTTGCAGCGGACGGGGCACCCGACGGCGTGCCCGCAAGGAACGCTTGCAAGGCTCGCGCCGCCTCGGCGGCCTCGGATTGCTCGGCGGATTCCGCCAGATGCTCAGGCCCTGCATGCTCAGGCCCCGCAGGCTCATCCGCAGATTCCGCGCCGTGCGCATCGGCGGGCGGGGTGATGGTCGCCATGTCGCCGCCGATCGCCCCGATCTGGCGCAGGGTGCGGATCACCGCGTCGCGGTTGCCCCACACGTCCGCCACGGTCACGGCGGGCGGGAAGCAGGCCTGGGTGCGTTCGGCGACCTCGTCGCGGGCGAGGATCCTCGGATCCCATGCTTCGAGGGATTCCCACACGCCTGGCAGCCCGTCGCCGATGAGTATCGCGCGGCCGCCGCCCGTGCCGCCATCACCTGCATCATCATCGGAATCCGGCGCGCACAGCGACACGACGTGCATCCACGCGAGGAGCGTGTCGATGCGCGCGTCAAGACCTGGGCGGAACCGGCTTTGCCAGGCGTCGAGCAAGGCGACCGCCTGATAGGTGCCGCCGTCCACGAACGGCTCGCACCACGGGGTGGCGATGACAATGCGCGGCGAGGCATCGATGCGGCCCACGATGCCGCGTACCTGCGTGGAAACGGTGACCGGCACCGATCCGAACAATCCCGCCGCCTGTTCGACGGTGGTGGCGGAGCCCACGCGCACGCCGCGCACGCGCGTGCCGCCGCATTCGGGGCACGTCCACTCCCCTGCGGGCGCGCCGCACCAACCGCACACAAGCCGGTTCGGGTCCTCGGCATCCCGCATGAGCGGACCGGTGCACCGCGCGCATCGGGCGCGCGCATGGCAGGTGGCGCATGCAAGGGCGTCCGTGGACGCATCGGATGGCAGGGATAGCAGCACCGGACCGTGTTCGAGCGCGTGGGAGAGCATGGTCACGGCGGTGGTGGGGATGCGCGAGCCGGCGGTGGGGTCGAGGCGGCTTTCCAATTCCTCGCGGTCAAGCCACACCATGCGCGGCAGCAGGTCGCGTATCGCCTCGGCGGTGCCGTGCACCTCGAGGGCGCCGTGGTCGGCGTCCCACTGGGATTGGGCGCTGCGGCAATGCCCGGCGACGATGAGCGCGCCATGATGCGCGCGCGCCCGCACTTCGAGCACGCCACGCGCGTTCGCGTAGGGCATGAAGCCGTCGGCGTTCTGGTAGACCATGTCGTCCACGAGCACGAACAGCGCGTTCTCACCGGTGGGCGCATACATGGCGGACCGCGTGCCGATGGCGCAGCGCACGGCGCCCGCCGCGAGCGCCTTGAAGGAACGGTACCGGTCGGCCTGGGGCGAAGAGCCGAGCAGCACGGCGAAGTCGCCCTGCCACACCTGAGATGCCTGGGGTGCCTGATCTATCTGAACTCCCTGGGCTGCCTGCGCCGTCTGGACCGTCTGGGCCGTCTGGGCTGAGTCGGCAGTCTCCGGGCCGGCAGCCTCCGTGGCGGGCGCGGGCGCATCTGCAGCAGCATCCACCGTGCGGCGGGCATTCGCGGCACCCTGTGCATTCGCGACGTTCGAGATATTCGATGCATGCCGTGCGGTCGCGGCACCTCGCACCGTGCACCTGTCGAAGCGGCGCAGCCCCCAGGCCGTCATCGCCCGCTGCACTTGCGCCACATGGCGTTCATCCGGCAGCACGATGACCACAGGCCTGCCGGCCATGAGCGCATGAAGCGCCACCCATGCCACGTCCCACGCCCAGGTGTCGGTGCCGGGAAGGCTGTCCCAGATGATGCGCGGCGCTTGTGTGCATGGCGATGGCATGCATGACTCTGTATCGCTATCTGTGCTCGCAGTGCTCGCGAAGGCAGCATCGCCACCACCGGCACCATCCCAGCGCCAATTCGCGGTCTCCACGGCTGCGATGAGGTCGTCGGCGCCGCGGTACTGCCGGCGGATGCGGGCCGTCTGCGTCTCGTCCGCACGTTGCAACCGCTCGCCCCACCGCATGCGGCGGCGGAATTTCGCGTGCTCGTTGTCGACATAGGCGACGCGGGGCGGCACCGCCACGCGCAGGATGTTCGCCACGGTGCCACCGAAATGCGCGGCAATCTGTTCGATGTCGCGGCGCATCGGGGCGTCGAGCAACGCCCCGTTCGTCTGCACCGCCTTGAGGTATTTGAGCGCGCTCGGCTCCACGTCGCTGGAATGGCCGCGACCCCAGATGAACCCATTAAGATACTGCCTGCCGAACGGCACGCGCACGCGGGCGCCGGGCACGGCTTTCTGCGCCATGCTCTGCGGCACGAGGTAGTCGAAGGTGCGGCCCAAATGCGTCGCCTGCTCGTCGAGCATCACATGGGCGATCGGGTCATGCTCGGCGGGGCGCTTCGCCGAGCTCGTCGTTTTCCGTACAGCCTTGCGCTTCGGTGCGCTCGCTGTTGTGCTGGTGGATTCAACGGTTGGTTGCTTGGCGGACCGAGTGGTGGATTTCTTGGACGATGCGCGCGTGCGAGCGCGCCGACGCTTCGGCGAGGCATCGGAAAGCGCCTCGTCAAGCGTCAGCTGCTCGCCCTCGGTGGCGTGAGGGGAATCCGCGCCACTCAGCCCAGCATCACCGCTCAAGCCTGCGCCGCCGCCTTGAGGGCCGCTTCACGCAGGGCCTGGGCGCGATCGGTGCTCTCCCAGGGGAACTTCACATCGGTGCGGCCGAAATGGCCGTATGCGGCGGTCTTCGCGTAAATGGGGCGCAGCAGGTCAAGCTCGTCGATGATGGCGGCGGGGCGCAGGTCGAACACCTCGCGCACCGCCTTCTCGATCTGGTCGCGGGTCACGCCGTCGCGCTCGGTGCCGAACGTATCGACGTTCACGGCAACCGGCTCGGCGACGCCGATCGCATACGCCACCTGCACCTCGGCACGGTGCGCGAGGCCGGCGGCGACGATGTTCTTCGCCACCCAGCGGGCGGCGTAGGCAGCGGAACGGTCCACCTTGCTCGGATCCTTGCCGGAGAACGCGCCGCCGCCATGATGCGCGGCACCGCCATACGTGTCCACGATGATCTTGCGGCCGGTCAGGCCCGAATCGGCGGCGGGGCCGCCCAGCACGAAGGAACCGGTGGGGTTCACGAGCATGCGGTAGCCGGTGTGGCGCACCGTGGTGCCGCAGATCTCGTCGAGCACCGGGTCGATGACGTGTTCGCGCAGCTGGTCACGCAGCCACTCCTGGCGCACCTCGGGGTCGTGCTGCGTGGAGACGACCACGGTCTCGATATCGCGCGGGTTGCCGTCGTCGTCATACGCCACGGTCACCTGGGTCTTGCCATCGGGGCGCAGATGCGGCACGATGCCCTCCTTGCGCACCTGGGCGAGGCGGTACGCCATGCGATGGGCAAGTGTGATGGGCAGCGGCATGAGCACGTCCGTCTCGTCGCACGCATAGCCGAACATGACGCCTTGGTCGCCGGCGCCCTGGGTCTCGTAGCGTTCCTCGTCGGAATGGGCCTCGCGGCTCACGCCTTGGTTAATCTCGGCGGACTGGCCGGTGAGGGAGACGATCACGCCGCAGGAATCGGCGTCCAGGCCGATCGCGGAGCTCGTGTAACCGATGCGGTGCAGCACGGAGCGCACCGTGGCGGGGATGTCCACATAGCCCTGGCTCGTGACCTCGCCGAAGACCATGAACGCGCCCACGGTGGCGCAGGTCTCCACGGCGACGTGGGAATGGGGGTCCTGGGCGAGAAGCTGGTCGAGCACGGCGTCCGAAATCTGGTCGCAGATCTTGTCGGGATGCCCTTCCGTCACGGATTCCGCCGTGATGAGATGCGGTTCGGTCATGATGTCTCCTTTACAGCCTATTGCGGCAAACTTGATGATGTAAGGATTCGATGGCGATACCCTGGCGCAGAACGCAACGGGACCTTTCCATCTCCCCCATCATAAACGCCAGGCATGGCGAGCGCTACCCCTGTGGTGTCGCATCGGATCGCACTGCGCCCATGAAGCTGGCCCGATAGCCCGCGTCCGATGTCCCTCGCCCACGAGCCCCGCAAATAACACAATGCCCGCTGGCTTTCACCAGCGGGCATTCGAGATGATTCAAACCTCAAACTAATGAATCGAACCACGCAGCTTCGGTCAGCGGGACTCAGTTGCCTTCGTTGACGTCGTCCTCGCCCAGGGTCTCCTCGAGCAGGCCGTCGTTGATCTCGCGGAACGCGATGGACAGCGGCTTCTCGTTGTTCTTGTATTCCACCAGCGGGCCGACGTTCTGCAGCAGGCCTTCGTTGAGCTGGGTGAAGTAGGAGTTGATCTGACGGGCGCGCTTGGCGGCGAAGATCGCAAGAGCGTACTTGTTGTGGTTGGTGCGCTTCATCAGGTCGTCGATAGGCGGATCTGCGAGACCCTTCGGTTCAGGGCTGGTACCCAATGCCATGTGATGTGCTCCAAACTCCGTAACGGATGTGAACGTTCGTTTCTCAGCCAGCGGCGGACCCTTGAATCGATGCACAGTGTTGAATCGATGCACAGGGATTGATGCCCAGAAACACCACAGGACCCGCATGCGACCGGCTGATTCGCATACAGAGTCAAAGTATAGCCCTCCCTTCGACGAATCACCAGTGCGGCGTGCCCCACCCTCCCAAACCGCGCATACACGTTCGGTATACGACATACCGGGCGGCATGTCTTCGCGCGCGCGATACATTGGGAGGCATGAAAATGAGATCTGCAACAGTCATCAACAACGATCGCATGTTCGCAGGCGCCCGCGCCCTCTACCGCGCCGCTGGCGTGAGCGACAAGGACTTCGGCAAGCCCATCGTCGCCATCGCGAACTCCTTCTCCGAATTCCTCCCCGGCCATGTGCATCTGCAGAAGGTCGGCCGCCTCGTCTCCGAGGCCGTCAAGCAGGCGGGCGGCATCCCGCGTGAGTTCAACACAATCGCCGTCGACGACGGCATCGCCATGGGCCACACCGGCATGCTGTACTCGCTGCCCAGCCGCGACATCATCGCCGATGCCGTCGAGTACTCCGTCAACGCGCATTGCGCCGACGCCCTCATCTGCATCTCCAACTGCGACAAGGTCACGCCGGGCATGCTCATGGCGGCGCTGCGCCTCAACATCCCCACGATCTTCGTCTCCGGTGGCCCGATGGAAGCCGGCTACACGGTCGTCAACGGCAAGAAGGAGCGCACCGACCTCATCTCGGTGATGTCCGCCTCCGCCGACAGCAACATCTCCGACGAGGAGCTCGTCAACTTCGAGCGCACCGCCTGCCCGACCTGCGGTTCCTGCGCCGGCATGTTCACCGCGAATTCGATGAACTGCCTCGCCGAGGCCCTCGGCCTCGCCCTGCCGGGCAACGGCACCACGCTCGCCTCCCACACCTACCGCAAGGAGCTGTTCGAGAAAGCCGGCAAGCTCATCGTCGACCTGGCGAACCGCTACTACCACGAGGACGACGAGTCCGTGCTGCCGCGCTCCATCGCCACGAAGCATGCGTTCGAGAACGCCATGACGATGGACGTCGCCATGGGAGGCTCCACGAACACCGTGCTCCACATCCTCGCCTGCGCGCAGAGCGCCGACGTGGACTTCACGCTCGACGACATCGAACGCATCTCGCACACCGTGCCGTGCATCTGCAAGGCCGCGCCTTCCGGCACGTGGGAGATCTCCGACGTGCACCGCGCCGGTGGCATCAGCCGCATCCTCGGCGAGCTCGACCGCGCCGGCAAGCTGCACCACGACGTGCACTCCGTGGATTACCCGAGCCTCGAGGCGAAGCTCGACGATTGGGACATCCGTCGCCCCACGTGCACCGAGGAAGCCAAGCGCCTGTTCCACGCAGCGCCCGGTGGCATCGTCTCCCCGGAGCCGTGGACGCACACCACGCTGTTCGACACACTTGACACCGACCCCGTGCATGGCGCCGTGCACGACATCGACCACCCGGAGATCGAGGAAGGCGGCCTCGCCATCCTCCACGGCAACCTCGCGCCGAACGGCTGCGTCGTCAAGACCGCGGGCGTCGACAAGTCCATCTGGCACTTCAAGGGCAAGGCGTTCGTCGTGGACTCCCAGGAACAGGCCTGCAAGGCCATCCTCTCCGACGAGCTCAAGCCAGGCGACGCGCTGATCATCCGCTACGAAGGCCCCAAGGGCGGCCCGGGCATGCAGGAGATGCTGTACCCGACCGCATTCGTCAAGGGCAAGGGCATCGGCAAGAAGGTCGCCCTCATCACCGATGGCCGCTACTCCGGCGGTTCCTCCGGCCTGTCGATCGGCCACGTGGCGCCTGAGGCTGCCGCGGGCGGCCCGATCGCCCTCGTGGAGAACGGCGACGAAATCGAGATCAACATCCCCGAGCGCACCATCAGCATCAACGTGCCCGATGACGTGCTCGCAGCACGCCGCAAGAAGATCGAGGAAGGCGAAGGCTACCGCCCGCACCGCGACCGCAAGGTGTCGCTGGCGCTCAAGGCTTACGCCGCGTTCGCCCGCTCCGCCGACAAGGGCGCGACCCGCGACCCCGACCTCATCAACAAGCTCGCCAACCTCGACTGAGATCGGTAGCCGAGGCGCTGGGCCTCGTGCATAGAGTTTGCCGTGCATAGAGTTTGCCGTGCATTGAGTTTGTGATGTGAAGCCATCACAGAGCCATGGGGCCCGTCCGGAATTCCCGGGCGGGCCCCATATTTTTGTCAGTTTCTCGTGCAGTTGGTCATGCGTCCTTTTGGCATCAGCAGGCGCGTGTTGGCATCGATGGGTGCGTGCCGTCTAGGCGTCCAAGCCGTATTCCTGGGCGATGAGGCCCCACAGCTCGTCAGCGGCGCGATCGACCTCATCGTTGACGATGACGCGGTCGAACTCGGATTCCGCTGCGATCTCCACGCGCGCGGTCTCGAGACGCTTGCGGCGCTGCTCAGCGTTCTCGGTGCCGCGGGATTCCAAGCGCTTCGCCAGGTCGTCGAACGTGGGTGGCGCGAGGAACACGTACATGACGTCGAGCCCCAGCTCCTTGGCACGCTGCTTGACGCGACGGGCGCCCTGCAGGTCGATCTCCACAAGCGTGGGGATGCCGGCGTTCATGTGGTCGAGCAGTGGCTTGATCGGCGTGCCATAATGCGCCATGCCGTGCACGATGGCGGTCTCGAGGAACTCCCCGTCGCGCTCCATTTGCTCGAACTGGTCCACCGTCACGAAGTGGTAGTCCACGCCGTCCACCTCGCCCGGGCGCTTGCTCCGCGTGGTGGCTGAGATGGACACCCAGATCTGGGGATGGTCGTGGAGCAGCTTGTGCTCCACGGTGCCCTTGCCCACCGCCGTGGGGCCGGAGAACACGATGAGGCGCCGGGATGGCGTGCGCGGAGTTGTCTCCGCGGTGCTGCTGTGTGCTGCCTCCGCGGTGGCGTTTTCCGCAGGGGTGTTTTCTGAAGCGCTCTGGTTGCCGTGCGTTTCTTCGCTCATGCGCGAATCTTTCTCCTTGTGAATGCTTGTGGTTCCCACTGTGCCTGCAACTATTGCTTGTTCGTGGCCTCGGCCTGCGAATCCTCGGTGTCGGTCTCGTCCAGCTCGTCATCGGCGGCCTGCCCCACGGATTCCTCCGTTTCGGCAAGCTCCTCCACGTCCACGGGCTCGGCGGCACCGGGAACATCGGCCATCGCGTCATCGGCGATCATCGCATCGCCGGGCACGGCGATTGCGTCGGCGGCGACGGCAGGCTGAATGGGCTGTGCAACGGCCTGCGTGGTCGCCGCGGTGCCGGCTGCGCTGTTTGCTGCGTCTGCAGCGCCATCGGCAGCGCCTGGTACTGCCGCCGTTCCCTGTGTACCAGACTGCGTGGCTGCTTGTGCATCGTTCTGTGCACCCGATTGTGCGCCGGTCTGCGCACCAAGGGAAGCGCCAGCAAAGGTCTTGGGAGCGTCGTCCACGGCATCGGCGGGGTGGGTGGCATGCTGGGCGGCGTCCATCGCGCGGCGCACTTCGTCGCCGATCGCGGTCACGGCCTTGCTCAGCTCACCGATGTCCGGGCCGTGGGCGGCGATGGAGCGGGCGACGGTCACGAGCACGTTGCCATGCGTGCCGGCGAACACGGTCTTCAGATCATCGTCGGTGGCGCCCTGCCAGCCGTAGCCTGGCGACAGGATCGGCCCGGTGAACTTGGCGGGGTCCACGCCGCCCTCCTTCATCCACTTGCCGATGGAAGCGCCGATGATCAGGCCCACGGAGCCCATGGAGCCGGGGAACTCGGCGTTGTACTTCTGTGCGTCCTGGGCGATGCCGTAGGCGACCGTCTGACCGGCGTACTCGCCCGCCTGGCGGATGGCGGACTGCAAATGCGCGCCTTCGGGATTCGGAGTGAGGGATGCCACGAACACGCCGCAGCCATTGTTCAACGCATCGTTCACCAGGCCGTCGAGCGAATGGAATCCGTAGTACGGCAGCAGCGTGATCGCGTCGGTGTACAGCGGACCATCGGGCTTGAGGTACGCGTCGGCGATGGACGACAACGTGGTGGGCAGACCGCCACGCAAGCAATCCACGATCGTGATGAGCCCCATCTGGCGCGCCGCGTACAGGGCGCGTTCCAAGGCAGCGTAGCCCTTGGAGCCGTACCGTTCGAACATCGGCATCTGGAACTTGACCGCGGCAGCCCTCCCCTGGGCGCCTTGCAGCATGCGCATCGAGAAGAGCTCGGCGCCCTCGGCGTCGATGTTGTAGCCCCAGTCGTGAAGGTTCTTGCGGTGCGGATCGATTCCCACGCACAGCGGACCATGCTCCTGCATGGCTGCGGCCAGCCTCAGGCCGAACTCCTGACGCGGCGAACCGCTGGTGGGCACTGCGGAATTATCAAAGCTCATGCTTTCATCGTAGTTCATCACCCCGCCTCCCCACACCGTGCTTTCCGCGGCACGAAGAACGCAGATGCACTCTCCTTTCGGATGAGGGTTGGAGGCCGGTTGCCGGCGTGATTGTGCGACTGTCCTGGCTCCTTTCCCCACCTGACGTGCCGTCTTGATGCGCTGAATGTCCCGGCATGTTGCCTCGTCGGCGCCCGGCATGCCGACCGCCCGGTGAAATTCTTCAACACGCCGACACGAAAGCGTGATAGTATGCACCACGTTGTTTCAGGGCGAGGTGGAATTCCTCACTGGCGGTACAGCCCGCGACCTGCGAAAGCAGCCGATTCGTTGAAATTACGAAGCCAACGGTCATAGTCCGGATGAAAGAAACGAGGCTCCTATGAGCGATTCTGTGCATTCGCATACCATTTCCCCAGTTTCCGCCGCTCCCGCTGCCGGCGCACCGATCGATGACACATCGGTCTCGGCGAAGGTCGCGGCGGGCTCTTCGCCGCAAGCCTCGGCTTCTTCCACGAATTCGCATTCGACGGTCGACCAATCCAAGTGGTCGGCGCGTCGCATCGCCGTCTACGCGCTGTTCGTAGCCGCGGCGATGGCGCTCACCTTCGTGGAAGTGCCGATCTTCCCCGCGGCCCCGTACCTCAAGTACGATCCCTCGACGGTCGTGTGCATCATCGCCGGCTTCACGTTCGGCCCCTCCGCCGCTGCCGTCGTCTCGGTGCTGTCGTTCGTGCCGCACCTGTTCACCAACCCGTTCGGCTCCCTCATCGCGATCCTCGTGTCGCTGCTCATGAGCGTGCCGGCGGCCGCCGTGTATCGCCGCAAGCGCACCGTGGGCTCCGCCGTGCTCGGTCTTGTGCTCGGCCTTGTGCTCGCGACGGCGGGTGCCATCGTCGGCAACCTCATCATCACGCCGCTGTACAACCCGGCAATCACCGTGCAGGCGGTGGTCGGCCTCATCGTGCCGGTGCTGCTGCCGTTCAACGTGCTCAAGGCGGCGATCAACTCGGTGATCAGCCTTGCGCTGCTCAAACCGTGCACGCGCCTGGTGGCGAGCGACGAGCGCTGAGCGAACGCTCGACCGCCGGGCAGCTACGGTGAGCGAGGATATCTCGACAAGCATTTCACGATGCTCGTCACAGTGCTCTTCGCAGTGCACTCCACAAAACATTTCACAGAACACCGAGCACGCTGAATGATAGACATGCAGACATCAGCCGCTCCACGTGACGTTCTGCAGCCCGGTGGCCGCCCGGTCGCCGAGTTGCGGGACGTCACGTTCCGTTATGGCGGCATCACCGTTCTCGATTCCGTGAGCGTCACGATCCACGATGGCGAATGGGTGGCGCTCGTGGGAGCCAATGGTTCGGGAAAGACCACGCTGGCGAGGCTGCTCAGCGGTCTGCTCTCCCCTGATGCGGGCACCGTGCGCCTCATGGGGCGCCTGTGCTTCGCCACCGATTCGGGCGCCGACACACAGGCGTATCGCGAGGCGCGGCGAAGCATCGGGCTCGTGCAGCAGAACCCAGAGGACCAGATCGTCACCTCCGTGGTGGAGGACGACGTGGCGTTTGGCCCCGAGAACCTGGGGCTGCCGCCGCACAGCATCACAGGCAGGGTGCGCGAAGCACTGTCGCGCACGGGCATGGAGCGGCATGCACTGGCGGATCCCGATGCGCTCTCCGGAGGCCAGCAGCAGCGTGTGGCGATCGCCGGTGCGCTGGCGATGGAACCGGCGCTGCTGGTGCTCGACGAACCCACGGCGATGCTCGACCCCGCCGGACGCGCTGGCACACTGCGCACGATGCAGGCGGCGCACGACGCAGGCACGACGATTGTGCATGTGACGCACATCCCTTCGGAGATGCGCCGCGCGACGCGCGTCATCAAGCTTGAAGGTGGCAAGCTCGTGTATGACGGACCCGCCGAGGGGTGCGCGCTCTGCGCGGTGGACGCGGGTCGTGCAAGCGGTGCGAGCGATACGAGCGGTACGTCGAATGGCACGAAAAGCACAAGCAGTGCGCGCAGCGGCTCTGGCAACAGCAGCTCTGGCAACCGCGGCTCTATCAACAGCAATGCTGCCAGCGATGAATCCGCCTTCTCAGTGCGCGATGTGACGTTCCGCTACCGCAATGCCAGCGAACCTGCACTGCACGGCGTGAATCTCACGGTGCGACGCGGCGAGTTCCTTACCATCACCGGTGCGAACGGTTCGGGAAAATCCACGCTCCTTTCGCTGCTGTGCGGCATCGAAGCCCCGACGTCGGGCGAGGTGCGCTCGCTCGGCGAACACCCTCATTCCCGCAAGGGGCGCAAGCGCCTGCTGGGACGCGTGGGGTATGTGATGCAGATGCCCGAACGGCAGCTCTTCGCCGACACCGTCGCCCAGGATGTGGCATTCGGACCGCATAACCTGGGATTGCAAAGCTCCGAGCTTGACGAGCGTGTGCACGACACCTTGGAGATGGTCGGGATCACTGCGCTGGCGGACCGTTCACCGTGGGAGCTTTCCGGCGGCCAGCAGCGACTCGCCGCCATCGCCGGCGTGCTCTCGATGCGCCCGGAGGCGATGCTGCTCGACGAACCGACCGCCGGACTGGATGCCCGTGCGAGCCGCCACGTCATCGGCCTGCTCGACGCGCTGCACCGGCAGGGTGTCACGATCGTGGTCGTCACCCACGATCCCCAGCGATTCCGCAGCGTTGCCACACGCACCTTCTGCTTGGATGGTGACGCGCATGGCGGTACGGCTGCGAACGCGACTGCCGATGCACTGAGCAATGCGACTTACCACACAAGCAGCAACACCGATGATATTGCGACTGGCACGTCAAACGATCATTCGCCAAGCAGCCATGCCGAAGGCAGTGCAAGTTCGAAATGCTCGAGCCAAGTGAGCAGCGACCACCAGCGCACGAGTCACAGCGACCACCAGCGCACACGGCACCGCCTCGTGTCGCGCATGGATACGCGGGTGCTCATCATCCTCTGCCTCGTCATGATGGCGGGTATGTTCACGGTCTCCACTCCCCTGCAGCTCGCATGGGCGTTTGCAGGGATTCTGGTGGGGATGTGGTGCACCGATGCCGGCCCACGCCGCGTACTGTCATCATGCACGGGGTTGATCGCTCTCATCGTGGTGCTGGGATTGTTCAATGTCTTCTTCGTGCGCACGGGCACGCCGGTATGCCATATCGGTTCCCTGCCGATCACCGACGAAGGCTTGCGTGACGCGGTGCTCTATTCCCTGCGTTTTGCGCTGGTCATAGTTATTGGCGCCACTGCAGTGCTCGCAGCGTCCACCACGCGGCTGACGGATGCCGCCGAATCGCTTCTTTCTCCCTTGGCGCGTTGTGGAGTGCCCATCCATGAATGCGCGCTCATCATGACGTTGGCATTGCGCTTCCTGCCGATCATCAGCCGGGAATTCACCCAGCTGGCACATGCGCAGGCAAGCCGCGGAGGCAGCATCGCCACCGGCCGCCCCGCCCAACGGGTGCGCTCAGCGGTGTCGCTGCTGGTGCCGGTTTTCGCGATGGCGTTGCGGCACGCCGAGCATGTGGGCACGGCGATGGAAAGCCGCGGATACGAAAGCGGCATCGCCCGCACCCACTGGCATCAGAACCGCCCTGGCGCCGCCGATGCTCTCGCGTGCATCGGCGTGGCACTGTGGCTGGCAGGACTCATTGTGATCGCGCATCTGGCGTGATATTCCACCAACACAACCCCACTGACACAAAAGTGGGGGGGAGCCCGCCTAGGTTCCCACGCACGTGTGGGGAAGGCAAAACGCCCACCCCCGGGGCCGGGTGGGGGGTGA
>JAQXZM010000101.1 GCA_029227215.1 Bifidobacteriaceae bacterium
CAGTGCATATCTATTCCTAACCCCCAAGAAACGTGATGCTGACATCTCGCGCAGAGGGAATTGTCAATGGCTGGCAAGCATGAATGGCGTTTTGCCACAAGGCGCGATGTTGAGTCGCATGCGTTCGGTGGGCGGAGGGCGTTATGTCTGATGCGAAAACCGAGTATGCGATGGCGGTCATCGAGATCAAGGGGCGATCGAGGGAAGACGAAGCGCTGGCCAAGAAGGTCCGGAGCTCCTATCTCGAGTTGCGGTCCTATGGGGCGAATTGGGCGAAGGTCAATATCAACGAAGTGGTCGCTGAGATTGCCCCCGGGGCGCATGCCGAAATCGAAGGGAGAAAGATCTGTTATTACAATTCGGACAGGACGATGGTCGTCATGGCGGATGTGGCCGGCTACCTGCGGGTCGCGCGAGTCACATCTGCGAATTCAAAGAACAAGATTCACTATCTTGACGTGCATGGCCGATCCGCCGACAACTACACGGATGAGAACGGCAAGCAGCACGGCAGGAAGCGTTCCGACAGGAACGCCTACACGCATTACCGAATCAAACACAGAGATGAAATGTGAGGTCTACCATGTGTAAATGTTGCTACTACGTTCATGTTCCTTTGACTCCGGAGGCCGCAGAGGATTGGGAGAATCTGTATCGTTCTCCGGATTCGCGTACGACGGTGTTCACGGAGGCGGAGTTCACGGCGCTTCAGGACGGCGTGTTCCGCGAGTTCAGCGACCGCTATCACCTGCTCATTGACGTGGACGAGGAGGCTGGACTGGAGTACGAGGACCTGGACGATGCCATCGGCGTGACGGAGGAGTATCTGGCGAAGAGCCGGTCGGAGGTGGAGAGGTCCGCGCTTCGCAAGCTCCTGGACGCGATGCGATTTGCCAAGAAGACGGGATATTACGTCGACATCGACGCTTTTACGTTGTTCGGTCTTGATGCGAAGCCTGTGGGTGGTGTGAAGACTTCAGATGAGACGTGGCGTCCGGAGACCGGGGCGGCATCGGCGGGTGGAGTTCCGGGCGGTGGTTCGATCCGTTCCCGTTTCGGTTCCGGCCCGTCGCTGGACGTGAAGGGCTTGGCAGCGTTTCTGGAGGAGGATGCGAGGGCCCACGGCATCCAGTTCATGGAGGGCGGGTGGCCGCAGTTCCCCAAGGGCATGCTTCTGGACGAGGAGCCCGCGGACATGCTGCCGTGGCGGCAGAGGCATGCCGCCGCCGATCCCGCGCGCACGGTGGTGTGTCATTTCGACAGCGACGAGGAGAACTACAGGCGCATGGCGCATCTGGACGAGGACCTGCCCGAGTACCGGCGCTTCATGGGCATGGCCGGGTTCGACCTGAGTCCCAGGATCCAGTGGGACGAGAAGCTGCAGAGGTTCAACATCCTGCTGTCTATGCTCGCCACGCTGTATGTGGGCAACAGGGGCGTGAAGGTCATGCCGAACTTCCGCACGGGCGATTCGGGTACGTTCGAGAGCCTGAACGCGTACCCGCATGACGCTCTGTTCGCGGTGGGGGCCTTGGGGTGCGCGGACGGGCATGTGGAGCTGAACGATTTCTACCTGCGCATGAAGAGCCTGGTCGCGCTTCCCAAGAAGCTGTTTTACTACGGCACGCTCAGGGACGAGTACCGCAAGACCCTCGATGACGTGTGCCTTGACTACAAGGTGTTCCCTGACCTGCGGTCGCGCACGTTCCATCGCGACGGGAGCGACGGCGCAGCCGGCGGCACGGGGAAGGAGGCGGATGAAGGTGAGTCGGCGTAGGAACGCGCGTAGGAATGGTCGCTCCTGCCGGAAGTACGCCCGGCAGAAGTTCCTCTTGAATTTCACACGCTACGAGGGTCGGGCTTTGGATGTCCAATGCCGGTCGGACGGGCCCTCCGGGCTTCAGGAGTTCGGCGTTTCGTGGAATCTGCTCGATCAGTTGGCTCCGGCATTCGTCCGTGAGGTCACCATCCGGCGTCTGGACCAGCTCATCGACACGGAGGAGGATTGGGAGGCGTTCCTTGCCGATGCCGGCCGGCTCGACCTGCTGGTCATCGACATCACGGGCGGCGTGGAGACCGGCAATCCCATCCTTCGTGACTATGGGCTGGCGACGGTGAAGGCGTATGCCGCGCGGCTTGCCGATGCTGGTGTCAACTACGCCATCGTGGCATAGGGCGCCGTGGTGTGGGACACCGTGGAGTTCGTTCGCCTGGATCGTCATGTGGTGCGTAGCGGAAACCATGCCGCGTCGTATCGTCTTCGGAAAGAGGGAAGTCCCGGTCGTAGGTGAAATCGTAGGTACCTGAGGTAACCCGGAGGGAGGCGCATGAGGGATCCATGAATCCGGCAGGCTTGTTGAGGGCCTTGCGAATGAAAAAGCCTTGCTGGCTGCTGCAACCTCTCTAGCCGCTGCTTGGCGGCAGGGTGCTTCGTGAGAACCGATTCGGTGGACTGTGCGGTGTCGGTCGGGTGTCGCGAGGCGTCTCGGGTGTTGGTCTGTCTGGTTCCGAGGGTGCGGTTTTGTGCACCCTCGGTGGTGGTTGGCCTTCCTTAGATAGCCTGGTGCCGGGGTAATTGCGGTCGGGGGTGCAGGATTGTGTACCCTCGGTGTGGGTTGGGCTTTCCTGGGCGGCGTGGTGCTAGGGCAATCGGCGTCGGGGTGCAGGATTGTGCGCCTTCGGTGCGGGTTGGGCTTTCCCAGAGGTGTGATTCCGGAGCAACTGCGGTCGAGGGTGTGCAATGGTGCACCTTCGGCATGGAGTGGGCGCGCAGACCTTCATCCTGCCCCATGCGCCGCGAGACTGACGGCGGCCTTTGCGTCGGATGAGGATGATGCGTTCGTTGTCACTTATCCGGATTGCGGGAATGAGGGGATGGCATGGAGTAGTCATCGGCTTGTTTTGCGGCTTGCCTGAGTTGCGCGAAACGCTGCTCGTCCGCGGTGTAATGCTCCACGTCGATGATGCCGTCGCAATGGTGGATGAAGTCGGCGTCGTGCGATGCCACGATCACGGTGGAGCCGGATTGCGCGCGCTGGAGCAGCAGTTCCATCACGAGGTCTCGGTTCGATGCATCCAGTGAGGCGGTCGGCTCGTCGGCGAAAATGTAGGAGGCGTTTTTCCACAGCTGTATGCGGTTTTGTGATGATGTTGTGTGTGGGTGTGTCCTTGGGTGCTTGCTTGTTATGCTCTTTTCAATTCTGGTCGTTGTGGGCCGCTGGTGTCCCGTGACCGGGTTGCGTCGGATTAGAGAGCCGAGTCGAGGGAGGCTGGGGATGCTTGGGATTGTTTCCGTGTGGCGTTCGGTCTCGATGCCATGTTGTGAAAGGATAGTTCCGGATGTCTGACGATGCTGCGGTTCAGGTCCCGTTCGATAAGGGCGGTCGGAATCAGGATGACGGCTATATGTCACGTGGATTTGGAACGTGGAAGTGCATACTCGTCAAGTTTGTGCTCATTCTTGTCCTGTTTCCGCTGGTGGTTTGGTGTTTCAGGATTCCGCTGACGGTGAACCTGCGCAGCGAGCTTCTTCCGGATTCGTGGGATGGCGGTGAAGCCTGGCTTGAGGAGAGACCGCACTGCTGGGCATGGAAAACATGCATGACCGTCACCTATTTCTCACCTGATAAGTCCGCTGACAATGGAGTGGGCACGCAGACCTTCATCCTCCCCACATGCGCCACGGATTTTCCGGCCTTTGCGACGAACGACGAGGATGCGCTCATTGTCACCTACCCGGATTGCGGGAGGGGACGAGCGACGATTCGCATTTATCCTGAGGATTTCACGTCTCACGGCAAGGATGAGGTGGACTGACATGAATCATCGCGAGACCTTGGTCGGTTTGGAGGCGGGGTTGGCATGAATCGTCTCGATTCTGAGATTTATTCGAAAAGGAACCAGACATGACGCCCTCCATGATTCTTACTGATCTCGCCGCTGTGCTGATGGTCGTCCTGTTAGTGACTCTGTTCCTTGCGTTGCCGGTGCTTGTTGTCATTGCGGTTGTCGGGGTTGCCAACATGGTTCGGTGTCGCCGAACGGGTGATGCGTCCGGTGCGCGGTCGCGGTTGCATGGCTTGTCCATGGTCGTGAACATGACGTTGGCCGACCTGCTTGTCCTTGCGGTCCTTGCCGCCGTCGTGTGGCTTCCCCCGGCCGTTGGGCGGACGTGGTGCGAGTCGCGTTCACCTGACGGTGTCTATGCGGTGGAGGTCGACAGGATGTCTTCGCTGCCAATCCTGTGGGAGGGAATGCCAGTGAAGGTCACCGTGGCTCGGACCGACGCCGACGGGCATGTGAAGAAGGCAAGTTTGCAAGCCGTGTTGGATGGCGTCGATGTCATCGATTACAGCTGCGTCATCTCGTGGCGGTCCGATTATGTTTCCATTGGGGCTCACCGCAAGAAGAATCCCGATCGGGCTGGCGAGATCGGCGATGCGACGTTCTTCCGCATCTACTGGGATGACGTGGAGTGGTCGTGATCCTTGTTGCCGTCCGTTGGTTTGCGATGCTGGGGCGTGTCGTCTGATCGATGTTTTTGCGGCCGATGGCAGGTAGGTGGACACTATCTGGAATCTTCGTGATGATGGAATCCTCATGATGCTGGCGCTCGCGGATGGCAGGTTATGCAGATGTCAAAATGCACGGTTGGCAATAGCATGGGATGCGATGGAATCGAGTATGGAACAACTTTGCACATCGCACACGCGGCATGCGGCACCGGTCCTGCCGGTGAGCAACAAGTCGCTGGCGCAGGCAGAACGCATCATTGCGGCGGGCGGTCTCGTGGTCATTCCCACGGACACGATTTACGGCATTGCGTGCAATCCGACCAACAATGCGGCAATCGACCGTCTTTTTGCGGTCAAGCGCCGTCCGCGTACCAAGTCCCTGCAGGTGCTGTTGGATTCCCCAGACCGGTTGGCGTCTTTAGGCCTGAGCCTGCCTGTGCCTTTGGATGTCCTTGCTGTGCGATTCTTGCCCGGCCCATTTTCGCCGATTTGCCTCGCGGGCGTGCAATGCCCGCTTGCCACGGTGCGCGTCGACGACCGCACGCAGGCCGTGCGTGTGCCTGATTCCGATGTGACACGGCGCATCATCGCAGCCGTGGGGCCGCTCGCGGCGTCCAGCGCCAACATCTCAGGCGGCGAATCATGCGCTACCGTCGAGCAGGCGAAACAGCAGTTGGGCGATTCCGTTGACTTGTACCTTGACGGCGGGCCAACGCCAGGACCGGTGGCGAGCACCATCGTGACGGCGGATCCGACTGGTGCCGATGGCATTCGCATGGTGCGCGAAGGCGTGATTAAAGAATCAGCAATCCGAGCGGCGTTGCATGCCGCTATCGCTGCGCGCAACGCTGATAAAGAAGCGCACAGCAAGAATTTCAGTAAGGCGACCGCATGAGGATCTACCTGCTCATCGCCGCCATCGCAGGCGGATTCACCTGGCTCATTACGCCGCTCGTGCGGCATCTCGCCATCCAGCTCGGCGCCGTGGGCCAGGTGCGCGCCCGCGACGTGCACACGGTGCCCACGCCGCGCATGGGCGGCGTCGGCATGCTTTTCGGCTTCGTGGCGGCAATCGTGTTCGCCTCGCGATTGCCATTCATCTCCAACGCCTTCATCGGCAACGACGAGGCATGGATCGTCACGATCGGCGCCGTGCTCATCGTCGCCCTCGGCGTGCTCGACGACATTTTCGACCTCGACTGGATGCTCAAGCTTGCCGGCCAGTTGGGCGTCTCCGTGTTCGTCTCATGGGGCGGCATCCGCATTGTGTCGCTGCCGTTCGGTTCGCTCGTCACCGCGTCATCCAGCCTGTCGGCGGCGTTCACGGCGCTGGTGCTCGTCGTCTCCATCAACGCGGTCAACTTCGTCGACGGCCTCGATGGCCTGGCGGCGGGCATCGCCGGCATCGGCGGCATCGCCTTCGGCGCCTACTCGTACCTGATCGCACGGCATTCGCCTAGCTACGCCTCCATCGCCACACTCATCGACGTGGCGCTCGTGGGCATCTGCGTGGGCTTCCTGCTGCACAATTGGCATCCGGCGAAACTGTTCATGGGCGACTCCGGCTCCATGCTGCTGGGCTACCTCGTCACCTGCGCGTCCGTGATCATGACGGGCCATCTCGATCCCGCCACGCTGCACACCAGCCAGTACGTGCCCGCCATCATGCCGGTGCTGCTGCCGCTGTTCGTGCTGTTCCTGCCCCTGCTCGACATGATCCTCGCCGTGGTGCGACGCCTGGCCCGCGGCCAGTCGCCCATGCACCCCGACCGCCAGCACCTGCACCACCGCATGCTGCGCATCGGGCATTCCGTGCAAGGCGCCGTGCTCATCCTGTGGGCATGGGCGGCGCTGTTCGCGTTCGGCTCTCTGCTCACGATGTTTTACACCTGGCAGAAGGTGGTGTGCCTGTGCCTGTGCGCGGCGGCTGTGCTCACCGTGCTCACGATGAAGCCGTGGATCGTGCGGCGCGTGCAGCTGAGCCGCCAATGGCGCAAGCCGGGGCATCACCATGACTGAGAACCACGGCGCCGGCTCCCGCGACCGTTCTCCGGCAGACTCCCCGCTCGCCAAGGCGCTGCGCCATGCCGCGGCGTGGTCGGCGATTGTGCTCATCGCCGGTTTCGCAATCGCCGCAGTGGCATTCGCCATGTTCGCAGACTCGCTAGCCCTGACGCAGCACCAGGGGAGCGCGGCGTTCACGGCACTTGCGCTCGCCGGCGTGCTCTCGCTGGCGACATGCGAGGCGACGCCGCTCATCGAAGCGCATGCAGCCGACCGCGGTGTGCGAGGCACCGACCTGTTGCGGCACATGGTTCGGTGGTGGTGCGCCAAGATCGTGGCGGTGATGATGGCGGTGTGGGCGGTGTTGGCGCTCATGCCCGCATCGGTGCTCGACACATGGGTGTTCGGCATCGCGCTCGCCGCTGGCATCGCGGTGGGAGACAACGTGAGCGTACTCGCGCTGCGCTCGGCGCGCATTCCGATTCTGGACGAATATGACCCGGGCAGGCCCTCCCATAACGCTCGGCAGAACGTGTGAAACAACGCTTGGAACATGCTTGACATACCCTTGATTTCATCCCACGGCGAAACGCCGTGGAAGGTGCCGCTGCACCCGTGTCAAAGTCGTGTGCGCCCCATAAAGTAATTTTATGGCTTTCGATAACACAGCTGACAACAACTACAATCCACTTCCCGCGCCGTTCCAGAAGCTGGGATTGGCTTATGATGACGTCCTGCTGCTCCCGAACGAGTCCGACGTCATTCCTTCCGAGGTCGACACCTCCACCCGCCTCACCCGTAACATCACGATGAAGTCCCCGGTGCTTTCCGCCGCAATGGACACTGTGACGGAAGCCCAGATGGCCATCGCCATGGCCCGTAACGGCGGCATCGGCGTGATCCATCGCAACCTTTCCATCGAAGACCAGGCCAACCAGGTCGACATCGTCAAGCGCAGCGAGTCCGGCATGATCACCGACCCGCTCACTGTGCAGCCCGAAGCCTCCCTCACCGAGCTCGACAAGCTGTGCGGCGCCTACCATGTCTCCGGCCTGCCGGTGGTCGACAACGAGAACCATCTCGTCGGCATCATCACCAACCGCGACATGCGCTTCGTGGACCCCGCCGATTACGACACGCTCAAGGTCAAGGACGTCATGACCAAGGACGGCCTCATCACCGGCCCGGCGGATATCTCCAAGGAAGACGCCCACAGGCTCCTCGCCCAGCACAAGGTCGAGAAGCTGCCGCTCGTCGACAAGGATGGCAAGCTCGCCGGCCTCATCACCGTCAAGGACTTCGTGAAGACCGAGCAGTACCCGGACGCCACCAAGGACGAGCAGGGCCGCCTGCGCGTCGCCGCCGCCGTCGGTTTCTTCGGCGACGCATGGCAGCGTTGCACCGCTCTGGTGGACGCGGGCGTCGACGTGCTCGTCGTCGACACCGCCCACGGCCATGCCAAGCTCATGCTCGACATGATCAAGCGCCTCAAGGCCGACCCCGCGTTCCGCGGTGTCGACATCATCGGCGGCAACGTCGCCACGCGCGAGGGTGCACAGGCCCTCATTGACGCCGGCGTGGACGCGGTCAAGGTGGGTGTGGGCCCCGGCTCCATCTGCACCACCCGTATCGTCGCCGGCGTGGGCGTGCCTCAGCTGACCGCCGTGTACGACGCCGCCCAGGCCTGCACGCCTGCCGGCATTCCGCTCATCGCCGATGGCGGCATCCACTACTCCGGCGACATCGCCAAGGCCATCGTCGCCGGCGCTGACTCCGTGATGCTTGGCGGCCTGCTCGCTGGCACCGAGGAAGCCCCGGGCGAGAAGGTGCTGCTGCATGGCAAGCAGTACAAGGTCTACCGCGGCATG
>JAQXZM010000102.1 GCA_029227215.1 Bifidobacteriaceae bacterium
TTCGATGGCTTCGATGAGCTTGTCCATGCCACTCCTTGTGTGTGCCCGCCCCGCGCGTGCCGCGATTATTGGCGCATGCGCGGGGCGGACGACTTTGCGATTATGCACCGTGAATGTTTCGGCGGAAACACGCCGGATACATGCCGGTCATCCCGGCTGGAATCCGCGGTGATCGGATCATCGGGGGAAATCAGATCCTCGAGAACACGATGCGTCCGCCCACCAGCGTAGCCACGGGGCGGCCGGTGAGGCGCATCCCGGCGTAGGGGGTGTTGCGCGCCTTCGAGCGGAACTGCGCGGGGTCCACCGTCCATTCGCGATGCATGTTGATGAGCGTGTAGTCGCGCGGGTTCGCGTCGCACGCCGCGCCGGCGGCGTAATCGGTGCCGCCGCGCAGGTAGTGGAACGCGCTGGACGCGTCGGAGCCCGTGGCAAGGCGCGTGAGGTCGAGCACCGGCTTGCCGCCGGGCTGCGCCGGCGCCGTGAGATCGGCGGGGGCGACGGCGCTCACCGGGTTGTGCATCACGAGGCTGGGGCCCACGCTCATGAGCTGCACGAGGCGGTCGCTGCTGATGTAGCCGCCGTTCACGAGCACGTCGCGGCACACGCCGTAGGCGGCTTCGAGTCCGATGATGCCGTTGGGCGCCTTGAGCAGCCCCTGGGCCTTCTCCTCGGCGGTGTGGGGCGCGTGGTCGGTGGCGATGAGGTCCACCGTGCCGTCTGCGACGGCCTTGCGTGTGGCGAGCTTGTTCTCCTCGCTGCGCAGCGGCGGGTTCATCTTCGCCATCGTGCCCAGGCGCTCCACGGCGGTGTCATCGAGGGCGAGGTAGTGCGGCGCGGTCTCGCAGGTGACGGGCAGGCCGTCGTCCTTGGCGCGGCGGATGAGGTCGAACGACGCGGCGCAGCTCACATGCTGCAGGTGCACATGGCAGCCGGTGCGGCGGGCGAGCTCGATGTCGCGGGCGATGATCGTCGTCTCCGTGGCCTCGGGGATGCCGGGCACGCCCAGGCGGCGGGACACGGCGCCTTCGTTCATCACGCCGGCGTCATGATGCTCGCAATGGTCGATGAACGGCACGTCCGCCTCGAGGCACATGCGCGCCACGGCATCGAGCAGGGCGTCCGGCACGGCGGCGCCGTCGTCGCTCACGGCGATGACGGGGTGCGCGAAACCGGGTTCCCCTGTCGCCGCCAGCGCGTGGCGCCAGTCGTCGAGGCTGCTTGCCACGCCGCCCTCGCGGTCGCGGGACGCCGCCGCGCACAGCGCGTAGCGCACTGGCAGCGTGACGCCGTTCGCCTGCTCGTAATGCTCGAGGTAGTCGATGGACGAGGCGTAGCCGTGCAGTTCCTTGGCTCGTGGGTCGGCGGGGTCGATGCGGGCGCCGTCGAGCGCGGGCACCGTGTTGGGCATGATGAGCACGCTCGTGTAGCCGCCCGACACCGCGGCGGCGCAGCCGGTCACCATCGTCTCCTTGGCGGTCTGGCCAGGGTCGCGGAAGTGCACGTGCGGGTCGGCGAAACCAGGCACGAGCACCGTGCCGGTGCAATCGATCTCCAGTGGCGCGTCTGCAGGCGCGTGCGCGGCATCGAGGCTGCAGCCGGGCTCGACGATCGCCGAATCCGCGATGGGCGCGATCACGTCCACCACGGAGGGCAGGTCCGGGTTCTCGCGCCTCCAGCAGCCCCACAGCGCCACGTTGCGCAGCAGGACGGTGCGCACGGGCTGGGAGCCGGCGGGTGCGACGGCCGAAGCGGCGGCGGACGTATTGGTGCGGGAGCCGTCGGTCACAGCTTGGCCTCCTCGTCGCAGTAATCGCAGCGGTACTCCTGGTGCCCGTTGAGGGTCACCAGGTGGAAGCCCTGCTTCACGTCGCGCTCGGTGGAGGTGACGCAGCGCGGGTTCGGGCAGCGGATCACGCCCTCCACGTGCTGGGGCAGCGTGGGCGTGAGCTTCCTGACGATCGATCCGTCGCGCACGATGCCCACGGTGGCGTTCCTCGCCACGAGGCCGAGCACGTCGAGGTCAAGGTCGGCGAAGTCCATGCCTTCGATCTTGATGATGTCCTTCGTGCCGTAGCGGTGCGAGTCCGCGTTCATGATGAGCGCGATCTTGGTGCGGGACGGGTCCACGTGGATGTACTGGAGCACCTTGAGCGCCGTGCCGGCGGGCACATGGTCGATGATGATGCCGTTGTTGAGGCTTGTGACTTCCATTAGGCAGTGACCTCCTCGGTCTCGTCGAAGCCGGGCAGCCTGTCGCCCAGCAGGGAGCTTTCCAATGCCATGCGCATGAGCATGCCGCGGCGCACCTGCTCGAAGTACGCGGCGCGGGGATCGGAATCCACGTCGAAGCTGATCTCGTTGACGCGCGGCAACGGGTGGAGCACCGCCATCGTGGGCTTGGCGTGCTTCATCTTCTCCGGGTCGAGGATGTACGTGTCGCGCAGGCGCAGGTAG
>JAQXZM010000103.1 GCA_029227215.1 Bifidobacteriaceae bacterium
CCGGGGGCCCTCGTCTGGGGGCACCCGCGGGGGCCGCCCCACCCCACCGGGGGGGGGGCCCCGCCACTGTCGTGGAGCGGTATCGAACGCTCAGCGGTATGAAGCGGTAGGAGTCGGCCTTGCTACGCGGCGAGGGGCTTGGCGTCCTTAAGCGTGACGGTGATCTTGCGGCCGTTGGGGGCTTCGTAGGTCACGTCGTCGCCGGCCTTGTGGCCTTCGATGGCGGCGCCGATCGGGGATTCAGGGCTGATCACGTCATAATCGGTCGCCACCGCGATGTCGCGGCTGCCGAGCACGTAGGTCATCTCGTTGCCGGCGATCTCGATGGTCACCACGGATCCGTTGCCCACGGTGCCGGCCTTGGGGGCCTGCATGATCTGGGCGTTGCGGAGCTTGACGATGAGCTCGTTGATGCGGCCTTCGTTCTTGCCCTGGGCCTCGCGGGCGGCCTGGTAGCCGCCGTTCTCGGAGAGGTCGCCTTCGGCGCGTGCCGCGGCGATCTTCTGCGTGATCTCCTCGCGGTTGGGGCCTTCGCGCCACTCGAGTTCCTTCTTGAGCTTGTCGTATGCCTCCTGCGTGAGCAGAACGGTCTTTTCTTCGGCCATGCTGACCTCCCTGTCGTCCATGACGGATGTGCTGTGCGCGCCATGCCGGTAATGCACGGCGCTGTTTCTTGCGCACAGCTTTATTTGTACTGTGCGCTGTTTGTGCACGGGACGCCTGCGGCGATGTACCGCAGGCGTCCCACTTCACGGCTGCGCGCCGTGGGGCGTCCGGCCGGCTTGGTTCCGACCGGAAAGAATGGATTTTCGCGATGCCGCCAGTCAGCTGTTGTGATGCGCCGACTGGTGGCTGCCTAGCTAGTGGATATCGACGGCGAACACGAGCGTGTCGCCGCCGTTGATGCCCGCCTGGGGGATGCCGCGGGAGCCGTAGCCGTACTCGGACGGAATCGAGATGAGCAGACGGGAACGGCGGGAGCGACCCACAAGCGCGAGGTCCCAGCCCTTGATGACCTGACCGACGCCGATGGCGAACTGCGCAGGCGTGCCACGGTCATAGCTGGAGTCGAAGGGCACGTCCTTGCCCCACACGACGCCGTAGTAGTCGACGGTCACGGTGTCGCCGGCGCGCACCAGCGGACCGTTGCCCTCCACGAGCTCCACGACCTTGAGGCCCTTGGGGGCCTCCGCCGCCGGGAACTCGATGACCGGCTTGGCGCCGAACTCGGCGTTGACTTTCGGCATGACGTCTTCTGCCATTGCACTCTCCTCGCTCAAAGGGCTCAATAATTGGCGCGCTCCCACCATGTGGCGGGAGGCTCCCGGTACCCCAGACGAGACTCGAACTCGTAATCCTTACGGAGGCGGATTTTAAGTCCGCTGCGGCTACCATTTCGCCACTGGGGCACGCCGTGCCATGCCGGGGCATCGCACAGAATCACCATACTACCCCATCATCGCGTGCGCCGATAGCGCAATATCGCGCAACCGGCGCTTCCGGCGGTCTTCAGGTAGCGGCGGCCAGAATTCTCAATCCCGAATGATCAGCGGCCGTCGCGCACGCGCTGCGCCAGGTCGCGCACGATGCCGTCGAGCAGGCCGTGCTCCGAGGCGATGTACGAATCGATGGCGTGGCCTTGCTCGCGAGCGGCTTCCTGGATGCGGCGCAACACGCGCGTCCACACGAGCGCGCCGCCGCCGATCACGTCGATGCGGCCGGGGTGGATGACCGGGTAATCAGCGCGTTGGGCGCGTGCCATGCGCAGGATCCGGTCATCGGTGGCGCACGCGTCGTCGATGCTGATGACGGCGCCATCCACGGCATCGCGGTCGTAGGCGGCGAGGCCTTGCGCCAGGCCGGTCATCGTGGTCACGGTGCCGGAGACGCCGATGATCGTGCGAGCCTGGCCGGCGGGCACGATGCGGAAGGCTTCGGTGATGTGCTCGTCGATGTCGCGCGTGGCTTCGGCGATCTCCTCCTCGGTGGGCGGGTCGGAATGCAGATGGCGTTCGGTCATGCGCACGGAGCCGATGTTCATCGAGAACGCCGCTTGCACGTTGTCTTTCGCGTCGCCGTCGCCACCGAGCACGACCTCGGTGGAGCCGCCGCCCAGGTCGATGACGACGTAGGGCGGCTTGGCGATGCCGCCCGCCTGCTGGTCCACGACGGACGTGGCGCCCAGGAAGCTCAGACGCGCCTCCTCGGTGCCGGGGATCACGTCGGGGCGCACGCCGAGGATCTGCTCGACCGTGTCTTCGAAGGCCTCGCGGTTCTGCGCGTCGCGCGTGGCGGACGTGGCGACGAAGCGCAGCGCGTCCACCGGATGTTGCTTGAGCACGTCGGCGAATTCGCGGCATGCGGCGTAGGTGCGCTCCAGCGCCTCGTCGGCGAAGCGGTGCGTCTCGTCGATGCCCTGCCCCAGGCGCACGACGCGCATGATGCGCGGCACCACGACGTGGATGCCGTCATCGTCGGCGCGTGCCACCATGAGACGGATGGAGTTGGTGCCGCAGTCGATGCCTGCGACGGTCACTGCATTGCTCATTGTTCCTCCCCTTGACTGTGAAATGTGAGAAGTGAGATTCATGATGTGATGTGAAACGTGTGGATGACCATCACCGTAGGTCAATCAGCGGCACTCAATCAGCGGCGCCTGTGATTCGCTCACTCACCGTGGTCATGGCAATGGCACACGGCGGGGCTGAATTCGCTTTTCATGCGTTCGAGCGCCATGTCGCCGATCGGGTTCGCACCCGGCCCCATGACGAGGCTCTGGGCGATGAGCGCGTGAAGGCATTTGACGCGGGTGGGCAGTCCCCCGGCGCTCACCGATTCGATGTGTTCCTCGCTGTCGCCGAGCCGCTGCGCCAGCGCGTGGCGGAACGCCAGATACAGGCGGTGGGCGCGGTGATAGGCGGCGCTCACCTGCTCGTCCGTCTGCAGCAATTGCGTGTACTGCGCCATCACGCCTTGCGCTTCCAGATGGGAGGCGGCCTTAACCGCCGCCGTGCCGCACAAGTAGAACGTGGTGGGGAACGGGATCTTCCCGTCGACGAGCGGGCGCGTGACGGTGACGAGCGGCGTGCCGCACACGTCGCAGCGCCTGCCCACGGCGACCATGCCGCGCGGGTAGCGTCCCAGCTGGCGTTGCACCGCGGCGATGTCGTCATCGCTGGGAGGGTCGAGCATCACGCGGTCGAGCACACGCACTGCCAGCGCCTCCTCATCCGGGGTTGGTGTCTCGGCGACGGCGCGGGGCGTGTGGTGGCGGTCCTCGCGAGCGGGGTTCACGGTATCGTGGTTCGTATCTGGCATGGTGTCCTTATGGTTGCAAACGGGCGATGACGGAATGGGAATCGATGGGAATCATTGTGCTGCCGAGGAACTGGAGGAATCGGCGGATGAGGAGGCATCCGAGGAACTCGAGTCACTCAAGGATTCAGCAGAGCCAGCGGAATCGGTTGATTCGGACGAGTCAGCAGTGCCGGTTGATTCAGTGGCATCCGTCGAAGCCGAATCCGTGGAGCTCGATGCGGACGAACCGGAACTCAATCCGTTCTGCGCTTTCGTGCCCAGCGCCCCGCCAACAGTGGCATCGGTGCTGCCAGTGGTGGATTCGTCGGATTTCTGGAGCGAATACAACAGTTCCTTGTACCAAGGCATCGTGGAATTGGACGTGCCCGTGGAATTCGTGGCGGATTTCGATGCGTCGGCGTCACGGCCTGTGTTGATCAGGTAGACGGGTTTCTCGCCGGAATACACGAATCCCAGGCGAGAGCGGGCCTGCGCCTCCACATACGCCTGGTCGTTCCAACGGCTGATCTGGTCTTCGAGCTCGGCCTTTTGGGCGGAAAGCTCCGCCTCCTGCTGCTTCGCCGCATCCAGTTGCGTGCGGTTCTGCACATAGGTGACGCCTACCTGCGCCAGTTGCAGCCCCGCAATGGCGAAAATGATGAGCGTGATGATGAGGCTCAGCACCGAACCGCTGTCGGCGCCCTTGTCGCGCGAATCACTGCCGCCATCGGCACGCCTGCCAGCGCGCCTGGCAAAGCGCTTGGCAGTGCGCTTGTCGGCGCGCTCATTCGCACGCTTTCCAGCACGCGTCTTGCCGCCATCGGAGCGGCGATCACCGCGGTCTCGATCACTGCGGTCTCGGTCGCGGCAGGCTCCCCGCGAAGAATCCGGGGAACCGGCTTCGGTACGCGATCCGCGCGATGCAGCGGAGTCAGGGGTGCCCTGCCGGGCACCCGAACGGGGAGCTTTGGTTGGCATATCTACGAAAATACCCGTCCCGCTCGACTCTGGCGCGGCAAACCAACGGGTTTGCGCGCCGCGTCGTGCGGAACGGGCATGGTGCAACAGCGATGTTAATTACAAGTGATGCTTATTGCATCAGTGCTGAGCACACCGGTGACGCTGAATGCATGCGATGCATGATCGGCTGCTCACCAGCCAATCATCTCATGCGCATGCAATCGGCAGATCACATGTACTTCTTGCA
>JAQXZM010000104.1 GCA_029227215.1 Bifidobacteriaceae bacterium
ATGGAGGCGGAGCGCCTGCCGCGCGGCGTGCGCCGCGACCGGCACTTGAAGCTTGGCTCGGGCGGGCTTTCCGACGTGGAGTGGACGGTGCAGTTGCTCCAGCTCAACCATGCGGGCGAGCATGCGTGTCTGCGCACCACCGGCACGATGGCGGCGCTCGACGGCTTGGAATCCGAAGGGCTCATCAGCCATGACGACGCGGACGTGCTGCGTCGCACCTGGTGGCTGTGCACCGACACGCGCAACGCCACGATGCTGTGGACCGGCAGGACGAACCGCGCCGACGTGATACCCGACGAGACGTATGCGCTCAGCGGCATAGCCGCGTGCATGGGCCGGCCGGCGAACTCCGGCCAGCAGTTCGCCTCCGAGCTGCTGGGCGCGATGCGCCGCTGCCGCACCGTCGCCGAGAGGCTGTTCTACGGCACCGAGGTGGCGAAGGAATAGCGCCCGCGCATCTCACATGCCGCGCGCCTCACATGCCCAGATCCGCCTCCATCAGGTGCACGTTGCGGCGCATCGTCTTCGCCTGGTCGCGGGTGATGCGCTGCTCGTCGAGCAAATCGCGGATCGTCTCCAGTTCGATGCGGAACGCCTCGCTGCGCACCTGGGCGATCTGGGTGGCGAGCTTCTCGCGCTGCTCGGGCGTCCTGCCGCGCAGCCGCGTGGCGGCGAGAGAGGCGCGGTACTCGCCCATGAGCTCGGTCACGCACGCCGCGTCATGCCGCGGGTCGTTCACCAGGTCGAACAGGTGGTCGATCGTGGCCTGGAGCAGTTCGTTGTGCAATTGCACGGATGCCTGGGAGACGGTGGCGTCCGCCACGGTCGCCACGGCGGGCAGCTTCCTGCCTGCACGCCGGCGCACCGCGCCCACCGCGTTCTTGGCGCCCCAGCTGACGCGCAGCCACAAGGTGCGCACGCGCCACAGGCCGCGGTGCTGCTCCACGTCCAGGCTCACGCGGATGCGTTCCGCCATGTCGTGCGCGGCATCCGCCATGTCCGCATGGGTGGCGGCGTAGTCGTTGAGCCAGTCGATCTCCCATTCCATCGTCTCGCGGCGCAGCTCGTGCTCGGATTCGAGCCGGCGCTTCGAGGCGCGCGAGCCTTCCAGCCGCGCCACGCGGTACGTGTATGACCTCATGACCATCTGCACCGCCTGGTGGTTCTCCGGGGTGTCGGTCTGGGCGAGGCGCTCGATGGTGGTGGTGAGCAGCAGGCGGTTCGCCTCCGCCATCTCCTGCGCGGAGACCTGCGAGCCGCGCGGCGCCAAGGCGGGCAGCATGATGTTGGTGAGCACGAGCGAGAGCAGCACGAAGATCGCTGCGATCGCCCACAGCAGCGAGCGCACCGATGTGCCCAGCCCCACGCCGTCCGCGTAGCCGATGCCCGCGGGGATGGTGAACACCAGGGAGATCGTGATGGCGCCCTTCGCGCCGCCGAAGGTCATGACGAGCGCCGAATGCCAGCGTTCGCGCGTCATGTGGCGGCGCTTGCCGGTCATCTCGGAATGCGTGACGCGCAGCATGAGCGCCACGCCGATGAAGCGCACGGTGAGCGAGACGAGCGTGAGCAGCAGCGCGGCGGCGATGATGCGCCCAATGTTGCCCTGGAAGTTATGCAGCCAGTCGAGCAGGATGATGGGCAATTGGATGCCCAGCAGCACGAAGATGGCGCCGTTGAGGGTGAATTCGAGGAACTCCCACACGGAGTTCGACACAAGGTTCACGCGGGCGATGTCGCTGCCCACGCCGCGGCGGTGGAAGCCGATCACCAGGCCCGCGGCGACCACGGAGAGCACGGGGGAGAAGCCCAGCCGTTCGGAAAGCGAGTAGATGAGGAACGGCGTCAGGATCTCTATGGTGATGCGGTTCGTGGTGGTCTCGAGCCGGTGGCGGCGCAGCATCGTGACGAACCAGTCGATGAGCTTGCCCAGCACGGCGCCGAACACGATGCCGCCCACGAAGCTCACCACCACCTCGCGCGTGAAAGCCCACGCGGAGAAGCGGCCGGTCATGGCGGCGGCGACGGCGAACTCGAAGCTCACGATCGACGCCGCGTCGTTGAACAGGCTCTCGCCCTTCAAGATCTCCATCTGGCGTTCGGAAAGCTGCGCCTGCCGTCCCATCTGGGTCACGGCGACCGCGTCGGTGGGGGCGAGCGCCGCGCCGAGGGCGAGCGCCGCCGCGAGGCTGATCTGCGGCCAGAACGCGTGGAGGGTTGCGCCGGTGGCGACGATGCACAGGAACACCAGGCCGATGGCGAGCCACAGGGATTGCTTGAGCACGCGCATGAGGCGAGGCTTGGAGGTGCTGCGCGCCGCGTTGAACAGCAGCGGCGAGATGAACAGCACCATGAACAGCTCCGAGTCGAGCTTCACGGTGGGCAGGAACGGCGTGAAATACCAGATGACGCCCAGGCCCACCTGCACGAGCGGCAGGGAGACGCGGGGTATGAAGCGTTCGAGTATGGAGGAGACGAGCACCCCGGTGACCACGAGGATGACCAGTGTGAGCGATTCCATGTGTCTCCTTCCATGAGCGTGGCCCGTGCTTGAGCGGCCCGAGTAGCCTGAGCGTCGCGTCCGAATCAGCGTGTGGCTCGCGGTATCGGGCGTGCGGGTGGTGTGATGGTGTATGTCCATCGTATCGGACGCCTGTGGCGGCGCGTCGCGCGTGGCTTGCCCGGCGGGCGTGTACAGGTGCAGGGTAATTGGCCACGTAGGACGGTTGCATAGAGGACGGTTGAGAATTCATATGGTTGGTACGGCGCACCGATGTGACACAGCGAGGCGCCCATGTCTCTTTTGCGCACTATTGTGTGAGAGGTCACATGGAGTGGCCGCCTCACCAATCCTCGAAAGGCGTGCTATGACATCACTCACGGCGGCATCGAACGCTGGTATGAACGCTGTTACTTCCGGCTCGGCGCAACAGGGCGCCGGCGCCGAATCCCAAGGCACTCAATCGCAAGACATCGAATCCCAGTTGGTCGGCAAAAGCGTGGTGACGCTTGACGACCTGACGACCGATCAGATTTCCCTTCTTCTGCGCAAGGGCGAGTACATCGAGCACAACATGGCGAAGGTGCGGCACACATGCGACGGCCGCATCCTCGCCACACTTTTCTATGAGCCCTCCACACGCACGCGCCTGAGCTTCGAGACCGCCATGCTGCGCCTTGGCGGCCAGGTGATCGGCTTCTCCAACGCGAAGAACTCGTCCGCCTCCAAGGGCGAGACGATCTCCGACACGGTGCGCGTCGTCTCCAACTTCGCCGACATCATCGCCATGCGCCACCCCAAGGAGGGCGCGGCGCTCGTGGCGTCCCGCGCGGCGTCCATCCCCGTCATCAACGGCGGCGACGGCGGCCACATGCACCCCACGCAGACGCTCGCCGACCTGTTCACCATCCAGGCGCGCTTCGGGCGCATCACGAACCTCGTGGTGGGCCTGTGCGGCGACCTCATGTTCGGCCGCACCGTGCACTCGCTCATCGAGACGCTGTGCCGCTTCGGCAACGTGCATTTCGTGCTCATCAGCCCCGACGAGCTCAGGACCCCGCGCTACGTGATCGACCGCATCGAGGCGTCCGGCACGTGCGACTACGAGGAGGTGCACGACCTGCAGGCGGTGATCGGCCAGCTCGACGTGCTCTACATGACCCGCGTGCAGCAGGAGCGCTTCTTCAACGAGGACGACTACCTGCGCCTGCGCGACACCTACATCCTCGACCCGGCGAAGATGAAGCTCGCCAAGCCCACGATGGCCGTGCTCCATCCGTTGCCGCGAGTCAACGAAATCAGCTTCGACGTGGATTCCGATCCCCGCGCCGCCT
>JAQXZM010000105.1 GCA_029227215.1 Bifidobacteriaceae bacterium
ATACTATGGGATAAGCGAATCAAGAAGCTGGGTCGGCGTTGCCGGCCCAGCCCTTGAATTTTCGATAATCGCATCACTGAATTCCTGAACGCAGAATTCTTGAAAACAGAATTCCTGAACGCTGAATTCTTGGAATTCTCGAACCTTTGTACACTGACCGGAACACGAACCGAGGCATTGTGAGCCAGCACGACGACAAGACGCTTGATCCAGACACCACGAACCGTCTGGTCATTTTCTGCTTCTATGACCGCAACGGCCATGCGGCGAAATTCATCCCCAGGCTGCTGGAAGGCCTCATGCCACACCTGCGCCGGCTCGTGGTCATCGTCAACGGCAAGCTCGATGACGAATCCCGCGCAATGTTCGAACGCTTCACGCAGTACATCATCGTGCGCGACAACGTCGGCCTCGACACCGGCGCCTACAAGCAGGCGCTGCTGCAGGTGGGCTGGGACCAGCTCGCCCAGTTCGACGAGGTCATCTGCATGAACGACACGTGCCTGGGCCCGGTCTACCCGTTCAGCGAGATGTTCACCGAGATGGCGAAGCGCCCCGTCGACTTCTGGGGCATCACCGCCTACGCCGGCGAGAAGGTCTCTGAGCTCGAGACCTTCCCCACGCATGTGCAGGCCTACTGGCACGCCTACCGCCATTCGCTCGTCACGTCCACGGCGTTCCAGGAGTACTGGGAGACGATGGAGCCTTCCAGCGACTACGCCGCAAACACCCGCCAGCACGAGATCCCGTTCACGCTGCACTTCGAGAACCTCGGTTTCACGTGGGACACGTACATCGACTGGCGCAAGTACCGCCCGTATTCGTCGTATCCGCTCATGTTCATGCCGATGGAGCTGCTGCGCGACGACCGCTGCCCGGTGTTCAAGCGCCGCCTTTTCTTCGAATCCTCCATGCTCTTCATGGAGCACACCGCTGGCCAGGCGATGACCGAGCTGTACGAATTCCTGCACGACAAGACGGATTACGACACCGATCTCATCTGGGACGCCCTGCTGCAGTCCTACAACGTCGCCGACCTGCGGCAGTCCATGCACCTGGACTATGTGCTGCCGGCGAACGCCGTCAATCCGCTCCCGGATTCCGCGCCGCAGCTGAGCAGCGCGTTTCTGTACAACATCGCGGTGCCCCAGGCGCTCGACGTGTCCATGCGCTACCTGGCGAACGTGCCGGAGACCACCGACCTCTACATCGTGACGCAGGATGAGCTCGTGCCGGGCATCAAGGAAGCCCTCGCCGAGCATGGCATCACGCGCGACGTGCAGTTCCTGCCCACGCAGGCGCGCGGGCGCGAGGCATCGGCGCTGTTCGTGGCATCGCGCGACGTGGTGCTGTCGGGCAAGTACGACGTGATCGGCTATGCGCACGACCACATGCTCTCCAACGAAGAGACCTCGCGTTTTGCGCATGGCTCCGTGGCGCTGTCGGTCAACTACAAGCTGCTCGAAAACACGCTGGGCAGCCAGGATTATGTGCGCAACGTGCTGGGGCTGTTCGCCAAGAACGCATGCCTTGGCCAGGTCTGCCCGCCGCAGACCTACCACTCCGTGTACTTCCACGCGCACCATCCCACCGACTGGAACGGCCACTTCGACGGCACCCAGGCGCTGCTGGGGCAGCTGGGTGTCTCCGTGCCGCTCGACCCGTCCAAGTCGTCGGTCAGCGCGCTGTGCCAGTGCTTCTGGTTCCGCCCGGTTGCGCTGCGCCCGTTGTTCGAGCATAACTGGAGCTACGAGGACTTCGCCCAGCCGACCGTGGCGGAGGACGGCACCGTCGCGATTCCCGACGAGCCTCTCATCCACCAGATCGCGCGTGCGAACGGCTACGTCGCGCAGTCGCAGGGCTATTACCCGGCGTTCGTGATGACGGATGCGTTCGCCCGCATCGAGACGGACTCCCTCACCGTGTTGCTCGACAGCCTGCTGGCGGCATTGCCGCCGGAGCACGTGGGCAACACCCCCACCGAGACTGTGCGGTTGCAAAACACCACGAACATCTCGGTGCGTTCCAAGGGCAAGCTCGTGCACCGCGGCATCCGCTGGATGTGGCGCCACACGTTCGGCCGTCTGCCCGCCCCCATCGTGCAGCCCATCGCCGCCAAGGGGCATGCCGCCGAGCTCAAGGTGGTCAATGCCGTGGATGGCGCCCTCCATCGTTTCACCAAGTGAACGGTTTCCTACATCTTGTCCGCATTCTGAGTCGCTTCGACCGCGGTTTTGCAGATTCAGGTGCGATGGATAGAATCGAAGCTTTATGAGTAAGACATCGAATGCTCCCACCGCTGGAAAACAGCGACAGGGCAATAAGAGCAGCAAGACTCAGGGTTCGCAGGCCGTTGCCAAGAAGCCGGCGAACAAGCCGGCGAACAACACGTCCAAGAGCCAGGCGAAGGCGCAATCGGAGGCAGACGTCAAGGCCGCCAACCGCCGTTATTCGCGCATCGTCCTGAAGGAAATGGTCAAGACCGACTTCAAGATGCGCTACCAAGGCTCGGTGCTGGGCGTCGCATGGACGGTGCTCAAGCCCCTGCTGCTGTTCGTCGTCATGTACATGGTGTTCGTGCGCTTCCTGAAGTTCACGGACGGCACGCCGCACTTCGCCATGGTGCTGTTGCTCGGCACCGTGTTGTGGAGCTTCTTCTCGGAAGCCTCGGGCCTGGGCCTGTCGTCGATCGTGACGCATGGCGATCTGCTGCGCAAGGTCCACTTCCCGACGTGGATCATCGTGGTCGCCGCCACGCTCAACTCCTTCATCTCATTGGCAATCAACCTGGGCGTGGTCATCGTGTTCAGCATCATCAACGGCGTGCACTTCACCTGGCGCGTCATCATGGTGCCCATCGGCATCCTCGAGCTGTACCTCATCACGCTCGGCGTGGCATTGATCCTGGCGACGCTCGATGTGTATTTCCGCGACATCCAGCACATCTGGGAAGTTTTCAGCCAGGCGCTGTTCTATGGCGTGCCGATCATCTACCCGCTGCAGATGGCGGTGAACGTGAACCCCACGTTCGCCAAGATCCTCCTGCTCAACCCGCTGGCGCAGGTCATTCAGGACATCCGTTACTGGCTCATCGAACAGCGGACGCCCACCGTATGGAACTTCATCCACACCCCGTGGATCCAGGCGATTCCGATCGTGATTGCCGTCGCCATCCTCGCGCTCGGCATCTATGTGTTCCAGCGCAACTCCCGTAAGTTCGCCGAGATTCTGTAAGGCGTGTGATCATATGGCAAGCAAATCCGATTTCACTCCCGAAACCGTCATAACCGCCGCAGGCGAGACGCAGGAATCCGTCGAAGAAGCGGCGGCCAACGACACCGCTGCCGATGACATGCCTGAGGACGTGGTGCTGCGCGTCAGCCACGTGTCCAAGACCTTCAAGCTGCCCACCGAGCAGGCGTTCGGCCTCAAGCAGGCGTTCATTAACTGGACCCGCGGCATCAAGGGCTACAAGGAGCAGCACGTGCTCAAAGACATCTCCTTCGATGTCAAGCGCGGCGACTTCTTCGGCATCGTAGGGCGCAACGGCTCCGGCAAGTCCACGCTGCTCAAGCTCATCTCCGGCATCTATGTGCCAAACTCCGGCCAGATCGAGGTCAAGGGCAAGCTCGTCTCGTTCATCGAACTGGGCGTGGGCTTCAACCCCGAGCTCACCGGCCGCGAGAACGTGTACCTCAACGGCGCGCTGCTGGGCTTCAGCCGTGACGAGATCGATGCCATGTATGACGAGATCGTGGAGTTCGCCGAGCTCGAGGACTTCATGGACCAAAAGCTCAAGAACTACTCCTCCGGCATGCAGGTGCGCCTGGCATTCTCCGTTGCCATCAAGGCAAAGGGCGACATCCTCGTGCTCGACGAGGTGCTCGCCGTGGGCGACGAGGCGTTCCAGCGCAAGTGCGACAACTTCTTCACCAACATCAAGAAAGACCCGACCAAGACGGTCATCCTCGTGACCCACAACATGGGCGCGGTCAAGAAGTACTGCAACAAGGCAATCCTCATCAAGGACGGCGTCATCGTCGAATCCAAGAGCAAGGATGCCGTCGCCGACAAGTACTCGCTCGAAAACCTCGCCGTGCCGGTTGTCGCCTCCTCGGACTCCAAGAAGAACGACAAGGAAAAGGAGAAGAAGGCCGACGAACCGGAGTACGAGACCGGTCTCAACGCGCGTGTGCCGCTGCTGCGCATCACGCCGGTGAGCAACCGCATCGTGACCTCCGATGACGACTTCGTGTTCGACATCGAATACCGCTTCGACGAGAAGACCCCATTCTATGTGGCGTTCTCGTTGCTCGACATGAAGCGTGGCGGCATCCCTTACGATTCCGGTTCCGTGCCGCTCACCAAGCGCGGCCACCAGAAGATCCGCTTCACGCTGCCGATGAAGCTGTTCAACTCCACCGAGTTCAAGATCGTCGCGTCCATTCGCGAGGACGATCCCGACAACGATCGCGACACCAAGCTCGTGGCGTTCACCAGCGACAAGAACTCCTGCTTCTTTGCCGTGCACAATGACTACATGCGCCCCGATTACGCGCTCATCTCCCCGGACCAGCTGCCGCTCAAGCAGGAATACGTGCCGGTGAAGGATGAGCCTGCGGGGAACGCGCAGGCGAAGAAAACACAGGCGAAGAAAACGCCGGCTGCGAATACGAAGGCCACCGATTCCAAGGCTGCAAGTACGAAGGCCTGACCCCTCATATGGTCCCGGCTGGCCGGATTTCTTGAATGGTTCGACCTTGCTCATAACGAAGGCTGCGCTGCCACGGAGCGATTCCGTGGCAGCGCAGCCTTTTCATATCGTCAGCCGTTCGAGGCGCCGATATGGAAAGGCTGCGAAGAGTCGGGAAGCAACCTCTCAGCTCGTGGCTACTCGTTGTCGCTCGTGCCCTCGCCTCGCGTCGGGTCGCTGAACCAGGCGTTGTAGTAGAGCGTGAAGTTGCGGTTGCCATAGGTGGAGCAGGAATCGCCCTCGCCGCCGGTGCCGTCCGCCAGGCCTTCGAGCGCCGCCGTGTTGGGCTGGTACGGCGTGTAGATGTAGAGCATCGCCGTCGCGTCGTTTTCGATGTACACCTTCGTGCCGCCGCAGGACTCATCCGGGTTGTACTGGATGTATGCGGTCTCGTGAGGCCGGTAGTTGTAATCCTCGAAGTGCGCCTGGTAGTACTTCAACCGATGCGCGGCGCCGTAGACCTGGTTGAAGAAGCCATAGTATGCCGCATCGCAGTCGCCATCGTCGGGGCATGAGAGCCCCATCGCGATCGTGTAGCTCTTGTCGGTGGGGTCGTTGGCGGTCACGAGGCCCTGCTCCTTCTGGAGCATGACGAGCAGCACCTTGGGGTTGATGCGGCAACTCGTCGCCACGCCGCTGACGATCTGCGCCGCCGTCTCGTCGCTCGCCTTGGCATAGCCGTCGCATAGCGCATCCTTCGACTCGTCCCTCGTGTCGAAGGTCTTCGTCGCCAAGCACGCGTCGCCCGAGCAGTTCACGCCGCGGGTGTCGAGGAAGTCCTGAATGTCATCCGCGCTCATCGACGTGGAGTCGGTCATCTCGTCATCGGCGATGATGAGCCCGGGGTTGAAGCCATACTGCCGTGCCAACTGCGCCTGCTCGCTCTCGTAGGCATGCACCTGTGCCGCGCGGCGGCGCGCAATCCCCACATCCACCAGCAGTCCAACGATCACCACCACGCTGAGCACGAGCAGCACGATGGACGTGAGCCGATGCGATGCCGGCTTGGGAGAGGCGGTAGCAGTCCCGACAGCGACGGCAGCCCCAGAACCAGCAGCGTTGCCAGCATTTGTATCAGCAGGGGAGTGGGTGGCATCGGCGGAATTCGTCATCGCTGCTGAATCGGTTCCATCAGGCTTCGATTCCGGTTCGGCTTTCGAAGCCTGTGTCTCTGAAGTCGATGTCTCCGAAGCCTGCGCGGCGCTGCTGTCTTCCGCCGCCTCGTCTTCGGCTACGACATGCCTGTTGGTGGTGCCGTCCGCTGTGCTCCGTGCGGCTGTATTGTCTGTGTCTTCGTCTATGCGTTTCCCGTCCATGCATTACCTGTCTGATTAATCAACGATTTGTCGTATTCAATCGTACGCAATGCCTTGCCGTTGCGCTGTGCTTTCCCTAGGAATCCACTCACGGTCCCGCTCGTGGAATCTGCCTGGGAATCCCCGTCCTCGAATCCATCTATGGTGATTGCTGCGCAATCCATCGTCCAGTCCTCGCACACGCCCGCAGCCCAATTGTGAAGAAATCGTTGAGATTCGCCTTGAATCACCTCATTCGTCAGGCTTGTGAGCTACGCTAGCAGGTTGGAATAGTGTTCATTTCGCAGAAAGTTCAAAGAACATGAGCGATAAGAAGTCTGTCGTAATCATCGGTGGTGGCCCCGCAGGCCTTACCGCCGCATACGAACTTCTTAAGGACGGCGGCGCCGAGAAGTACGACGTCACGCTCCTCGAGGCGAGCGGCGAATTCGGTGGAATCTCCCGCACCGTCAAGCACAACGGCAATCGCATGGACATCGGCGGCCACCGCTTCTTCTCGAAGGATGACCGCGTGATGGATTGGTGGAAGAACATCCTGCCGTTGCAGGGCGCTCCTTCCTACGATGACAAGAAGCTCGGCCGCAAGCACGAGCTTGAGCCCGGCGGTCCCGATCCGGAGACCACCGACGAAGTGATGCTCAAGCGCCACCGCGTCTCCCGCATCTATTGGCATGGCAAGTTCTTCGACTACCCGGTGAGCCTCAAGTGGGACACCCTGAAGAACATGGGCTTCGCCCAGACGATGAAGGTCGGCTTCTCGTA